>CAZMVU010000002.1:0-53483 GCA_964569295.1 uncultured Nitrospirales bacterium | reverse complement strand
GACGTTTCGGCTCGCGGGTACGCTCGCCCTCCCTTTTGCGCGGTACGGTTATATTCGGCTCGCGGGGACTCGCCCTCGCAATAGACCAGTAATTCGCCGTTTCTTCAGGGCCAACGGCCCGTACTATACCAGCCTGGGCCGCAGGTCCAGGTCTATGTTCTCGGCCCTTCCTTCCTGTACCGAGTTTCCCCCGTCCTTGTGTGTGAAAGCTATAGCGCGTACCATGAAGAGGGCGTGTAGTTCTGGGGTTGGTGTGTGAATACGAGTTACAACGGAGGTTATTCCATTATGGCCCGAAAAGGACCGGAGTTTGTCGGAAACCGGCGCGGTGGCGGCGGGGGTGGAGGCGATGGGGGCGGCATCGACCTGACAGAGTGGCGGCCGTCGCCACGGCTGGTGGGATGTGCTGTGTTTGCAGCGATTGTGCTGATCGCCGTGGGGGTGCTGTACAGCAGTTTCACGACCTATGTGCCCCCGGACCACTGGGGCATAAAGGAAATCAAGATTGGCGCGGATCGCGGTGTGGGTGATCAGGTATATGGTCCGGGTCTTGTGTTCGCGTTGCCGTTCAATATCGTGCATACGCTGCCCAAGAACGTGCAGGTCTTGGAGATGACCAAGTACGAGCCGTCGCGCGGGAAGAATGTCTTCTACGACAACGCGGCGAAGATTCAAACGTCCGACGGCTTTTACGTGGATGTGGATGTGACCGTGCTCTACCGCATCGCGGAACCGTATCGGGTCGTAACACGCCTCGGGACAGGCACGCAATACATCTACGAAGGCATCCTGCCGAAAGCGGAGCCCGTCCTGAAGCAGACCCTCGGCCGGCTGACGACGGAGGAGTTTTACAACAGTCCGGTGCGCGTCGAGATGGCCAAACTGGCCCGGGACATGCTTGACGAGGAAGTCGAGCAATGGGGACTCAAGGTTGAACATGTGCTCGTGCGCTATTTTGAATACAGCGACCGTATTCAGGAGAACATCGAGGCGAAAAAGCTCCAGGACCAGCTCGTATTTACCAACCAGTCGAAGCGCAAGGCCGCCGAAGAGGAGCAGCACCTCGCGCGGGTTAAAGAGACCGGCGAAATGCAGGTGGAGATCACCAAACAAGAGGGCGACGCCTACCGCGTAAAGCGCGAGGCGGAAAAAGACTTGTATGTGCGGCGCAAGGAGGCCGAGGCCGACCTGCTCGTGGCCCTTGCCGAGGCCAAGCGCGAGCGCCTTCGCAATGAAGCCATGATGGTGGCTGGCGCCGACAGGGCAGTCGCCATGGAGATGGCCGCCGTGCTCGAGGGGCTTGAGCTTGTGCTGCTCCCCGCGGGCGGCGAGGCGGGGATCAACCCGTTGAACCTGTCCTTGGTCAGCGACCTCTTTGGCGTCGAGTCGGGTGGTGAGTTGGCGCCGGTGAGTATGGCCGACGATGCCGAGAAGGCTATAAAGGCCATGGAGGATGCCGCGCCCGAGCCGCCACGATCGGAGCTGGAGGCCATCGAGGGAGTGACGATGCCGGCCAAACCGGATGATGCGCCCGTCCCGGAACCGGAACCGGAACCGGAAGCCGAGTCAGCGCCAGAAGCCGACGCGGAGGCGGAACAGCCGGCAGCCGATCCCGCCACACAAGACGGCGCGCCTGAAGCAGCGGAGGAAACGCCTGCCCAGAACAATACCGCACAGGAGGCTGAATGATGCGTAGCCATAGCTGGATAATGATTGCGGCCCTGCTCGCAGCGTCTGTGCTCGCGGCTGGTTGCATGCCCTACTCGACAGGCACGACCGAGGTAGGCGTGCGCACGAAGTTGTTTACCCTGTTCGGGGAGAAGGGGGTGCAGAAGGAAATCTACGAGCCTGGCGGCACCTATTTCTTTGTGCCCTTCATTAACGACTGGCACACGTTCGATATGCAATTGGAAAACCTCGAGATGACCGCCGCTGTCGCCAGGGGCGATCGGCCTGGCCGTGACGATCTCCTGTTCAAGACTATCGACGGCAACGACATCGGCCTCGATGTGATCATTTCCTACCGGCTCATTCCGGAGAAGGCGCCGGAGGTGTTGCAGTACGTGGCGTCGAACAGCGAGGAATTGAAGAACAATATCGTGCGCGCCATTGCCCGAAGTAAGCCGCGCGACATCTTTGGCGAGTTGGACACGGAACAGTTCTACCTTGCCGAGGAACGCGACAAGAAGGCGGCGGATGTGGAAGAGCGGCTCAATGAAATCCTCGAGCCCTTCGGCGTCGTCGTCGAGCGTGTCAGTCCCCGGGACTACCGCTTTTCCCCGGAATATCAGAAAGCCATCGAAGACAAGAAGGTGGCGGATCAGCTCGCGGAGAAGCTGAAGTCGGAGACGAACGCCGTCGAGGAAGAATACCGCACGAAAGTCGAAGAGGCGCGCGCGGGCGTCGAAAAGGTGCAAGCCCGGGCCGATGGCGAATACGAACGGGCCAAGATCGAGGCGGATGCCTACTTCGAACAGGAGACCCAGGTGGCCAAGGCTATCGAGGCGGAGGCCATTGCCGAGGCGGAAGGGTTGCGGCAATTACATGCAGCCCTCGCGGGCGCAGGCGGCGAACGGCTCGTGAACCTGGCCGTGGCGGGCGCGCTCAAGGATAAGCGCATCATCATGCTGCCCGAAGGTGGCCTCGACGTGCGCTCGACGAACGTGAATGAGTTGCTCCAGCTCTACGGCATCAAAGCCGCCGGCGAAGGCGGTGCCCCCGTGAAAGACAAGTAGGGAGCCGCATGAACAGCGTGCGATGTATCCCATTGGAGAACGTTCTCTTCTGAAGGACCATTCAGACACGGCCGATTGGGAAGACAAAACGCAACGGAACGCAGACAAAGGGACGGGCGTGGACCGTCCCTTTGTTTGCCGCGTCAGAGGAGAGGCCACCCTTTGCCGGTCCTCACCCACAATACGCGCCGCACAAAGGCGTCTCCGGCGAATTCGCGGCCTCGTGTAGCGGGGGTTGCGCTCAACGCGTACGTTGAATGGCGCCGAAAAGGCATTGGGAAAAATGCGTGGATCGAGTTTGCGCGTGCAACCGGCCTTATCTCCTGAGGCGGTAAGTGACTTGCCGAACGGCGAAAGGGTTACTGCGTTTCCTCGATTGCGCTGGGCAAGGCTGCGCTGGTGTCTGTCCCCGGCCCTGCCTGCGGTTCGCGTGCGAGGATAAAAAAGGCCGCGGTGGCCATTGCGAGGAAGACGTGCCCCTCGGCAAATGTGAGGCGCGGCATGGCGAGGGAGGCCACGATCTGGCCGGCTGTTGCGGCGAGGAGCCCGCGCAGGAAGAACCGCTCGAAGACGTCGCGCCGCCACTGCATGAGCATGTAGGTGCGTCCGAGAATGCCGCCGATACCCAGCAGCACGAGCGTAAAACCGGCGAGCCCGCCTTTCAGCAGGAAGTACATCCACACATTGTGCAGGGTCTGGTAGTCCCACTGACCATAGGCAAGGGCGCTTTTCTTGGCGATCCACCCCATGCCGGTGAATGAACTGCCCATGCCGGTGCCGAAAAGCGGGTGCCGCACGAACAGATTCCAGGCTCCACGCATCTCCTCGAGGCGCGCGCGCAGCGACACGCCGAGGCCGGGGATTTCCGAGCGAATGAATTCGTAGGCCTCGGCGCCGAAGAAAAGCAGAAACGCAGCGGCGCCCACCAGCCCGCCGAAAAGCGCCGGCCATCGTATGCCGCGCGGAAGGCCGAGAAAGCCCAACACCGCCACGGAGCAGGCAAAGGCGATATAGGCCGTTCGCATCATCGTGATGAGCATGGCAAAGAGCAACAGGGCGAGCAGGGCCGTGTAGAGCATCTTCCAGCGCGGTCTGACGGCGGGGCACCACAACAGGGCCAGAAGCACCACGGCGCATACCTCGTAAAACATGTGGCCGTTCGGCCGCACCGATTGCATGAGTACGGACCCTATCATCCGCTGCACATAGTCGCCGAAGACGCCCTGCTCATTGATAATGTTGCCGGTGAGGGTGGTGTAAAAGAAGAAGGCCGACGCTCCCAATGCAATGACGCAGGTGAGTGCGAGTATGAGCTTGGTGTAGAACCACAGGTTCTCGCGCGTGGGCGCGCACGTAATGAACACGAAATAGCTTCCAAGAAAGATGGGGTACCGGATCTCCTTCATAATCTCGGTGATATTCGGCTGGTGCCACACACCGACCGCGGCAATGAGGACAAAGTAGAAAGCGTAGAGGTAGAAGAAGTAGTGGTACAGATCCGGGCGGATGACCGCCTGTCCGAGAACCAGCTTCGCTCCCAAGTGCGCGGCCAGCAGGAATAGCCACAGTTCGCGCGGGGCCAGTTCCATCCCCGATAAGGGCAGCAGAACGAGTGAGCGGTATTGATGGCCGGTGATTATCTTGATCAGAAACAGGGATATCACCACCCACGAAGGACCGAAAATGAGAAACACCACTACCCCCGCGCCCAGCACACCCGCCAGCGCCACGAGGTAGTCATATTCCGGGAAGCCCGCCAGTGGCGCCGCGAACCCCGCCAGCACCGTCACCAGTGCGGCCATGCCCACGCCCAACGCTACAAGGTGCGGCCAAGCGCGCCACAGCCCGCCTGGCGGAACGAGACTATTGCGGTATGCTGCCATATCGCGCGCTAGCATACCCGGATACACAAGCCGGAGCCAAGCGCGCACCGGCGCAATCGTCTGCTTGACTCCGCCGCGGTGCTCGGCTATGGTGAGTCGTTCCATGGCCTTGTATGCGCAAGTGGGGAAAACCGTAACGGGAAAGGAGCGGGAAGTGTCTGAGAAGACAGCGGAAGAAGTCCTGCATGCAGCGGACCAGCTATATGAATTCGAGCGTGAACCGGTAACCCCCGACAAGCTGCAACCCGGCCGCTACTTCGCGGGGCTTTTCGCGGGCGAGCATGTGGCCGGTACCGAATTTGTCATAGGCGCGCTGTTCGTGGCCTGGGGGGCCAGCGTGTTCGACATTTTCGTCGGCCTTGCCATCGGCAACCTCATGGCCGTGCTGACCTGGACTTTTATCTGCGCGCCCATCGCGGTGCGTACGCGCCTTACCCTGTACTGGTACCTGCGCAAGGTCGCCGGTCCCGGTACCACGCTCATCTACAACGTGTGCAACGCGGTGCTTTTCTGTATCCTCGCGGGCGCCATGATAACCGTGTCGGCTTCTGCGGTGCGCATTCCTTTCGATATTCCCCCCAACACCGCCTGGTACCCCACCGACTTCCGCTTCGTGCTGGTGGTGCTCGGCGTCGGCGCTGTCGTGGTGACACTGGCGATTCTCGGTTTCAAACGCCTCGCGCAATTCGCCTCGGTCTGTTCCCCGTGGATGGTAACCATGTTCTTTGCCGGCGGCGTGATCATGCTGCCGTGGCTCGCCTCCGAGAAACTGGCAAGCGGCGCCATTCAAGGCTGGGGCGACTATTACGCGTTGGCGCGGGAGTATATATGGGTAGGGGTGCGCCCCGATGGTTCTGGCAAAGCCAGTTTCTGGGAAGTGGCCGCCTTCGCCTGGGTGTGCAACCTCGCCATGCACGGCGGCCTTTCCGACATGGCGCTTTTCCGCTACGCGAAGAGTCATTGGTACGGCCTCTATTCATTTTTCGGCATGTTCATCGGCCATTACCTTGCCTGGATTTTCGCCGGTACCATGGGCGCCATCACGGTAATCATGCTGCGCGAAGGCGCCACCCAGTTCCTCCCCGAGACGCTCCATGTACTGGCCCGGCCGGATGCCACCATTGCCGACATCGACCCGGGCGCCATGGCCTTCACGGCGCTGGGCCTGGCGGGCATCATTGCCGTGGTGATTGCCGGCTGGACCACATCGAACCCGACACTCTACCGTGCGGGCCTCGCTATGCAGGCGGTCACGCCCGGCTGGCCGCGCTGGGCGGTCACGGCCGCCGTCGGCGCGGTCACCACCATTATTGCGTGCTTCCCCTTCGTATTCACGAAGCTGCTCGATTTCGTGGGACTGTATGGTCTGCTCCTGGTGCCCATCGGCGCCGTGGTATTCACCGAACACTGGGTATTCCCGCGCATCGGCCTGACCCAGCTCTGGGCGGAGAAGAAAAGGGTCATCATCAGTTGGCCGGCGTTGCTGAGCTGGATTATCGGCCTGACTTTCGCCCTCTACCTGAACTTCGGCCTCGGCGTGAGCCTCTTCTACCTGTTCATTCCGGTGTGGTTCCTGACCATGTTGCTCTATATTGCCCTGGCTTCCTTCATGGGCGCACGGGAGACCTACCCGCTCACCGAGGAGGAAGTCGACCCGGATCTCCAGAAAGCCCATGCGCAGCACAACCAGCCCGTGCCCCAGGAGCCCCCGGCCCCGGGTGGCCCGGTGCTGCTGCTTGCCCGTGTCGTGGCCATCGGCGCACTGGCGGTATGTGCTATCTGGCCCATCTGGATTTACTTCCAGGGCGGCGACGGCTTCGCCGAACGCTTTGCGACCTTCCGCAATTGGCTCATTGTGCCGACGGTGATCTACTTCATCGCCGGCACCACCTGGGCCGTGAAGCGCGATAAGGCCTGACAAGAACGCACGATTTCACGAGGCGCGTGGTTTCGGCCGCGCGCCTCCTTTCTTGCGTTGAAGAGGCTCCTGCCTCTTTGAAGACGGAGAGAGCCGGCCGAAAATGGGGACAGCCCACGCACTCGCGGACTCGCTTGGTTCTGTCCCCATTTTCGGCCACACGATTTTTATCCGCCCTGTCTTTCAACACGGCAGGATGGCGCGCCCTCATTAGGCATTGGCAAAGCGTGCCAAATTTTGCCAACCTGCGGTACACTACCCCGTGGAGGCGATTCACCATGTCCACGATGAACATATCCCTGCCGGAGTCCATGCGCGAATGGGTCGAGCAGCAGGTGGCCGAGGGCGGCTACAGCAGTGTGAGCGAGTACATCCGCGAGCTCGTGCGCCTCGACAAACGCCGCAAGGCCAGCGAACGCCTCGATGTGCTGCTCCGCGAAGGCTTCGAGAGCGGACCGCCGATTCCGGGCGATGACGCTTTTGGGGCGCGTAAGCGAGCGGAGGCGGATGAGTTGCTGGCCAAACACAATCCTGAACAATAAGAACACACCGATTTCTGCCCAGAGCGGACAGGGTCTTCTCAGAAGTCCTGGCGTATCTGGCGCAAAGCAGCCCGCAGGCGGTCCACGGATTCATTGATGCCCTCTTCGAGGCAATCAGCATGCTGGAAGAATTCCCGGAAATGGCGCTCCTCATGCCTTCGACCAGTGTGTACAAGGAGGCATTACGGTTCTGGCCCGTGCGGGGTTTTGACCGGTGGTGCATCTTCTGCACCTTCGACGCCGATGAGGTGTTGATAGTGCGTTCGCTTCATAGGTCACGAGATGTTGAATCCATACTCGAAGAATAGCTTGGCGCCCGATGGCGAAAGTTGCGATAATTGGAATATGGGCGAACTTGAAAAAGAGATACTGCGGACGCGCGTGATCGCCGGCAAGGATGGCTTCATCGGCGTGCCTTGCGCCAGTTGGGGTTCGTTGTCCTGCCCGAGATAAAGACCGAATAGGCCATGTCCCCGCACACAAGGAGCCGTGCCATGCTGCGAATGAAGACGATCGCCGCCGTATTACTCTGTACCCAGGCAATGGCCGCCCTTGCCGCGGCTGATGGTCTCGAAGCCGGGTTCGCCGGCCCGCCGCTCGAGGCGCGCACACGCTGCTACTGGTGGTGGCTCAACGGCAACGTGACGGCCGAGGCCATCACGCGCGACATCGAGGAAATGAAGGCGAAGGGCTTCGGCGGCGCGCTCATTTTCGACGCGAGCAGTTCGGCACACCGCACGGTCACACGCGTACCCGCCGGGCCCATGTATGGCACACCGGCATGGCGCGCATTGTTCAAGCATGCCGTCACCGAGGCGGACCGGCTCGGCCTCGAACTCGGCCTCAACATTCAGAGCGGCTGGAACCTCGGCGGCCCCGACGTCTCCCCCGAGGAGGCGGCCAAGCAGTTGGCCTGGTCGGAAACCACGGTGACGGGGCCGCACGCCGAACCGCTGTCACTGCCCATGCCCGATGCGCGCGACGGCTTCTACCGCGATGTAGCCGTCCTTGCCTATCGCCAGCGGACCGGTGAAAGCGCGGGTCACGCACCGGTGTGCATGGCCAGTTCGTCACAGGAAGGACACCCCGCCGCCAAGGCGGCCGACGGCGACACGGGCAGCTACTGGGTATCCGAGGGCATCGACCCGGGCGACGGCCCGACGCGCGATAACCCGGCATGGCTCCAGCTCGAATTCGAGGCGCCTGTCACCGTGGGCGGTGTGGAGGTGATGGGACGCCCCGGCTACGGCCCGCGCCGGTGTCAACTCGAGACCGTGAACGCGCAGGACAAATCATCCCGCGTCGAACGATTCACCATGCAAGACGGCAAGCCGGCCACCCGGCGCTTTGATCCGGTATCCGCGAAGATATTCCGCCTCGTCATGACGGACGCCTATGATCCCCGCTCGCCCGATGCGCCGCGCAATGTGCAGGTGGCCGAGTGGCGCCTGCTCGATGCGGACGGCCAACCCATCGCTGCCATGCGCCGTGGCCTGCCCGTGCAGGACCTGCGGTTGAAGGCGGGTTTCCGTGAGTTAGGCGGTTCCGCGCCCGACTGCCGGTTTCTGCTCGAGAGCATGCCGGACACGCCGGGCGAAGAACATGCGCGCGCTGAGGACACGCTTGACCTGACCGAGCATCTGGATAGCGATGGCAACCTGAACTGGGAGGCCCCCGAGGGCGCGTGGACCATCCTGCGCTTCGGCTACACGCTCACCGGCGCCCATGTGTCCACGGCGAGCGGCGACTGGCAGGGTCCCGTGCTCGACTACATGAGCACGCCGGTCTTTGAGGCCTACTGGGCCCGCCATGTGCAGCCGCTCCTCGACGAGATCGGCCCGCTGACGGGCAAGACGTTGCGCTATCTGCACACGGACAGTTGGGAGTGCGGCGGCATGAACTGGACGCCCGGGTTCGCCGGGGAATTCCGCGCGCGCCGGGGCTATGACCTGTTGCCGTATCTGCCGGTGTTTGCGGGAAAGATCATCGAAAGCCGCGACGCGTCGAACCGTTTCCTCGCCGATTTCCGCAAGACCATTGCCGAGTGCGTGGCGGAGAATCACTATGCCCACTTCGCCAAGATGGCGCACGAGCGCGGACTCGAGGTGCATCCCGAGTCCGGCGGGCCGCACGCGGGGCCGCTCGACGGCATCGAAAACCTCGGGCTTGCCGACATGCCCATGGGCGAGTTCTGGGTGCCCTCGCCGCACCGGCCCACCCCGGAGAACCGGTTCTTCGTGAAGCAGGCGGCGAGCGCGGCGCATACCTACGGCAGGCCGCGCGTAGCGGCGGAAGCGTTCACCTCCATCGGCCCGCATTGGGAAGACAGCCTGTGGCGCATGGTGAAGCCCAGCTTCGACCATGAAGCCTGTGCCGGTCTCAACCTCTCCTTCATCCACACCTTTACTTGTTCGCCAGCGGCAATGGGCATCCCCGGGCAGGAGTACTTCGCGGGTACGCACTTCAACCCGCAGGTCACCTGGTGGGACATGGCGGCGGGCGAGGTCGTGGCGTATATGAACCGTGCGCAGTTCCTCTTGCAGCAAGGGCGGTTCATTGCGGACGCCGCCTATTACTACGGCGACCATATACCGAACATCGCGCAGCGGAAAGAGGCCGACCCGGCCGGCGCATTGCCGGGCTACGACTACGACGTGCTGAGCGAGGAGGTGCTCGTCGATAAGCTCCGGTGGGACGACGAACGGCTGACCTTGCCCAGCGGCATGCGCTACCGGCTGCTCGTGCTGCCCGATCACCGGATTCTTTCGCTCGCGGCCCTGGAAAAGGTGGACCAACTCGTGCGTGCGGGCGCCACCGTGCTCGGCCCGAAGCCGGTGCGCACGGCGAGCCTCACCGGGGGAGAAAAGGACCGGCGACACTTCGCTGAACTCGCCGAGGCGCTCTGGGGTGCGGAGGAAAGCACCGCCAGCCAACGCCGCACAGGCAAGGGCCGTGTCGCCTGGGGCATGGCCGCGCGCGATGTGCTCGCCGAGGAGGCCGTGCCGCCGGATTGCGCATGGGACGCGGCGGACGATGCGTTCGGCTATATCCACCGCCGGACCGGCGATGCCGACATCTACTTCGTGTCGAACCGCAGTGAAGCGCCGGCAGGTGCGGTGTTCACTTTCCGAGTGACCGGGAAAACGCCGAGCTTCTGGGATCCGCTGACGGGCGAAGTCCGCGATGCAACGGATTACACGGTGAATACGGCGACTACCACCCTGCCGCTTGCGTTCCCGCCCTATGGCGCACTGTTCGTGGTCTTCCGCGAATCGGACAATGAACCCGACGGTACGCCCAACTTTCAGCGTTGCGAGCCCGTCTTTGAAATCACCGGCCCCTGGACCGTGGCATTCGACCCGAAGTGGGGCGGGCCGGCATCGGTCGCGTTCCCCGAGCTCATAAGCTGGACCGAACGCCCGGAGAAGGACATCCGGCATTATTCAGGAACCGCCACCTACCAAACGGCCTTCGATATACCAACGGCCAAGCTGGAACCCGAAAACACATATGCCCTCGACCTCGGCGACGTGCGCGAGGTTGCCTCGGTGCGGCTCAACGGCCAAGACCTCGGCGTCGTCTGGACACCGCCCTTCCGCGCCGACGCATCCGGCGCACTGCGCGCCGGTGAGAACGTCCTCGAGGTCGATGTCGTCAACAACTGGCCCAACCGCCTCATTGGCGACGCCGCCCTCCCGGAAGCCGAACGCCTCACGAAAACCAACGTCACCAAGTTCACGCCGGATATGCCGCTCACCACCTCCGGCCTGCTCGGCCCGGTGCGCCTGATGGCAGTGTCTTGGAAACCTCTGGAGTAGGAAGCCAGCGGCTATCAACGCAGATTCAGCCGCAGCACCCCGCCGCTGCGGAGCTCGACGGGGTCAGATACACCGAGTTGTGTGACCCCGTCTTCCGCGTAGACCTCGAACTTCCCTTTCAGGGGCTGTTCATCGGGCACGGGGAGAAGCTGGCGGTCCGGGCCGAGGGCGTGTGACGCCTCGATGCGGTCACCCTGCTCTGCCTTGAACACGAGGCGTTTCTGCAGCCAGCGCGCGAACAGGCGGTTGCGGTTCAATGTGGACACGGGGCCCGCGCCATAGAGGTAGCCCAACAGCCGCCGGCCGTCACGCACCCAGCCAATGGCCACGATGTAGCGGTCGGCGGCGCTTTCGTTCTTTCCCAGCACCTTGGGCGCGTCGAACGCGGTGCCGCTTTCGGACAGGCTGTACCACAGGGTATCGCCATTCTGATGCAACGCCATGAGGTACGTCTTTTCGCCGCCGTTCTCGAAGACCTTGACGTCGTTCACGTATTGCGGCGCTTCGAGCACGCTGCCCTCGGAAGTGAAGTGCTTTCCATCCGTGCTGGTTGCGCGGAAGACGTGCCCCCGGTTGTTGAAATCACCGTGATACAGCCGAATCTGATCGCCTTCCCGCAGGAGCACATTCATTCCGTTGATGTCGGCGCCGGCGTAATCGGGATACCCGGCTATCTCGACGATGTCTTTCTGCCGCGCGGGGTAGGGCGCCGTCGTGCCGTTCCAGGTTTCATCGCCGGGTGAGGAGAAGAAGGCCGGTTTGTTCATACCGTTGCTGTCCGGGTAGGTTGTGCACATCATGTCGAACCCGCCATCTTCGCGCGGGGACACATTCACATTGCACACGTGAATGAAATCGCCGTGTTCGATGATGGTGCGCCGGTTTTTGAAGTCCAGGAAGCCCTCTGTTTCCAACCGGTAGATGCGGTCGTTTCCCGTGTGCACGCCGTCCCAAGCGCCGTAGTACACGTGCCAGGCGTCTTCAAGCCGCACCGCCGAAGGCGCGTAGATGTTGCGGTACACGCCTTCAAGCCGCGATTCAATCAGGGGCATACGGTGGTCGCTGAGGAAGTGGAGGTTGCCGGACTCCCAGTAGTCCACATTGAATTCGCCGGCGGCCACCCCGTGGATTTCAGCGTAGCCCAGCGGCGCCTGGCCAGATAAGGCTTCTATTTCCACGGTGGCGTCCGCGCACCCCATGAGCGTGATGAGCGCAAGCAATGTATGCATTGGACAAAGCCTTTCCTGCGTGGGATTCCTGTTTCTCGCGTGCGTTGCACGGTGCGGATGACACACAAGCCACCCGGCCTCCCGGCGCACGGTAGCAGGACCGCCAGTCAGTCGGCAATATGCCGCAAACGTCTCGAGCGCTTCCAGCGGCGCACTGGAGCACTTTGTCGATGTGACCGAAAGCAATCTCATGCTGTTCGATGCCGGACTCCACTACAACTTGGCGGCTGCCGGACGTGAGGGAAGCGCGTATGACCTGAGAGCCATTTTTGACGGGAGCCTGGTGCAGGACTACCCCGACATGGCCGTGGCGCTTGTCAGCAACCACGACACCCAACCGTTGCAGTCTCTGGAATCGGTCGTCGAGGCCTGGTTCAAGCCCTTGGCGTATGCCATCATCCTCTTGCGGCGTGGCGGCTACCCCTGTGTTTTCTTTCCGGCTTACTACGGAGCAGAATACACGGGTTCCGGAGGAGACGGAAACGAATACGATATCACGATGCCGAGTCACAAGTGGTTGATTGACCGTTTTCTGCACACGCGGCGCGAATACGCATACGGTGATGAGAACGATTATTTGGATGACCCTACGTGTGTCGGACTGATCGGGCCACGTCTCGTTTTTTCGGTTGACGGGTTCATTTGACTCGCATCCGGATTCTGCTACTATGAAGAATTGGCTTAACATGCGCGATGCGCGCCAGAAAGGGAGGGCGACTTTGATGAAACGGATATCCATTGGCAGTTGGGCCTATTCGATCGGCCCCTATGAGAACAACCCCGTACCCTGGGACGAGGTCATCTACAAGCTGGCCGAACTCGGCTTCGACGGGGTCGAGTTGGGTGGCTTCGGCATACACCCGAACCCGGACAACCTGACCAAAAAAGAGGAACGCGAAGCCTGCAAGAACCAGGTGGCCAATGCGGGCCTGGCGTTCTCGGGGCTCGCGGCCAACCTGTGGGGCGAGCACCTGCTCGACGCCGAAGACAATACGGCCTACCTCGATGAGTTCCGCAAGAACCTGGACTTCTGCGTGGACCTTGGTATCCCGGGTATTCGCGTGGATTCCGTGCAGCCGCCGACCATCTTCGAGCAGGTGGCCCCCGAGGTGGCGTTCAAGCGCGCAGTGGATGCGTGGAAGGTGTGCGCGCGGGAAGCGGCGGACAAGGGCGTGTATGTCACCTGGGAGTTCGAGCCGGGCTTCGCCTTCAACAAACCATCGGACATCCTGCGGATCGTGGATGGCGTGGGCGATGACAACTTCGGCGTGCAGTTCGACACCTGCCACGCGCATATGGTGGCCGCCGTGGGCGCGCGCCAGCCCGGCGAAAAGGAAACCCTGCCCGGCGGCGCCCTCGAGCTGGCGCAGAAGCTGCGCGGCAAGATAAACCACATCCATCTCATCGACTCGGACGGCACGCTCCACGACGATGAAACCAGCACCCACGCCCCCTTCGGCGACGGCATCCTCGATTTCGATGCGCTCCTGCCCGAGCTGAACCAGGCGGGCGTACCGCACGACTGGTGGACCATCGACCTGTGCTTCTGGCCGGATGCCTGGGACATGACCGAGCGCTGCAAGAAGGCCGTGGACGAGCTGAATCAGAAGTATGGGTGATGCAGCGCTCTTGCGCAGAATGCTCCGTGTAGGATGGATATCCAGAAACACATAGCCCACTGGCGCGCGGGCTCGGAGGAAGACTTCGAGGTCGCGCGGGAACTTGTAGGGAACGGACGGCTGCACCACGGGTTGTTTTTTCTGCACCTGGCAGTCGAGAAAATGCTCAAGGCCCATGTGGTGAAAGAGACGCAAGAGGTGCCTCCAAAGATTCATAATCTCCTGACCTTGTCCAACCGGACGGGCCTAAACGTCACGGATGAGGTGTTGCAGTTTTTCTCACGACTCAATGCGTATCAACTGGTAGGGCGATATCCTGATTCTGGAGGCAGTACGGCACTTTCAAGAGAACACGCAGAGGATTTGATAGATGTCGCCCAGGAAACATTGGAATGGCTGAAAGCTCAGTTATAGGGAAGCTTCGGCAGTACTTGGAGGTGCTGCCCAAGTATGGAATACACGCCAGCCGTGTGGTGCTTTACGGTTCCTTCGCTAGAGACGCCACCCGCGCGTGGAGCGACATAGACGTCGTTGTAATAGCGCCAGAGTTTGACAAGCCATACGACATAGCTCTTGTGGAACAGCTTTGGATTGCTACAAGGGACGCAGATGAACGCATCGAACCGATTCCCTGCGGCGAGCGGGAGTGGGAGACGGATGACGGCCGCCCCATTCTCGAAATAGCACGGCGCGAGGGCATCGAGGTGGCAGTGTAAGCAGCGCCACGTCCGTCATGGAGCGGGACTGTGCTGAAGAAAGAGGTGGTGTTTACACATCACGCCCGACAGAAGATGTGTGAGCGTGGTGTTGCAGAGGAGAGCGTAATTCAGAGCATCCACATCGGAGAGCGTGAGCCAGCCCAACGCGGCTTGTGGCAATACAGACTGAACCTGGAGTTTCAGTGCCTATGGGCCGGCAGGTATTATGGTATTCAACAGGTAATGCCCGTAGTCGATGAAGAGAAGTCGCGGTATGTGGTGGTGACGGTGTATGCATTCTATTTCCAGGAAGGACAGGAACGATGAGAATCACCTATGACCCGCAAGCGGATGCCATCGATATTCGATTGCGCGAAGGCAGTTTTCAATGCCGTACCGTTCGCTTGAGTGATGACATCGCGCTGGATTTCGCAGAGGGCGAGGTACTGGTGGCTATAGAGGTTCTGGGCGCCAAGGCCCTCGGTGTGACTCCGGAACAGCCCGAGGTGATTCTCGAACGCCTCCGCGGAATTGTTGCGGATGTGGCTTGAGGAGAAGGCTGGTAATCCGTCATGGTCAAGATGCAAGACATAAGGCACATCAGCCGTGCGATAGGGCGGCGCTTCGAACCGCAACGTGGTGTACTGTTCGGCTCGCATGCATCAGGAAAGCCCACCCCGGATTCCGATGTCGACCTGCTGGTGGTTATGCGGCACAACGAGCGGAAGAGCTTCCGGATGGCGACGAGAATCCGCCGCCATATTCGGCCGCCCTTTCCGATGGACCTGCTTGTGCGAACACCGGAGGGAATGGCGGAGCGATTGGCCCTGGGCGATTCGTTTTTCAAGGAAGTCAAAGAGCAAGGCATCGTTTTGTATGAATCGCCTGACTGAAGAAACACAGGAATGCGGTTATCAGGCCACGTAAACTCACAATCTTGTATCCCGACAGTTTGCCCGACGTACTTCAGGAGTCGGCCGACCAGTTTGAGGAGGAGGCGCGCATGGCAATGGCGGTGAAGTTGTTCGAGATGAAACGCATTTCTTCGGGAATGGCGGCTCAGATGGTGGGAATGGACCGGGTCAGTTTTCTTCTGCAGCTTTCTCGCTATGGCGTTGCGGCGATAGACATTGATGAAGATGAATTCGCCTCGGATGTGGACAATGCCTGAAACGCGCCAGCTTGTGATGAACACAGGACCCGTGCTTGCTTTGGTCACCGCCTTGGGAAAGCTTGCTTTGCTGAGGGAGCTTTATGAACGGGTAGTGGTACCTCACGAAGTCACCCAAGAGATAGAATGTTGAGGGCCAGCAAGATTTGCGGCCCCGGAATTTACAGCAGCCACTTGGTTGGAAAAGAAGAGTTCGGCCATAGCAATTCCCACATCCTTATCAAGTTTCCATGCGCCAAAGAGGTATTTGGGTGAGCAAGGGGCTTGAGTCGGTAGTTCTGCGGGAAGCAGGCGAATTGTAGGACGGGACAAGCTCCGCCACAAAGCGAAGAGCGAATTAAGAGACTGGAGGGGTCACGAATGACCAAGAAGAAACTGAACATCGGCATGATTGGTTACGGCTTCATGGGCCGGGCGCATACGAACGCCTACCGGCAGGCGCCCAAGTTTTTCGACCTACCCTACGAACCGGTGCTGAAGGCGGCGTGTGCGCGGAGCAAGGATGACATCCAGGCCTTCGCGGACAACTGGGGCTATGAACGCATTGAGACGGACTGGCAGGCGTTGGTCGCGCGAGACGACATCGATGCCGTGGACATCTGTACGCCCAACAATTACCACCACGACATCGCCGTTGCCGCCGCCCAAGCCGGCAAGATGGTGCTGTGCGAGAAACCGCTGGCGATGGATGTGGCCGAGGGGCGCGAAATGGTCGAGGCGGTGGAGAAGGCGGGCGTGGCGAACATGGTGTGGTACAACTACCGCCGCGTGCCCGCGGTGACCCTCGCCAAGCAGCTCATCGACGAAGGGCGCTTGGGGCGCATCTTCCATTACCGTGCCGTGTTTCTCCAGGACTACACGATCGCCGCGGACCTGCCGCAGGGCGGCACGGGCCTTTGGCGGCTCGAAGGCGCGTCGGCCGGCAGTGGCGTGACGGGCGACCTCCTTGCGCACTGCATCGATACGGCCATCTGGCTGAACGGTTCGATTGACACCGTCACCGCGATGACCGAGATTTTCGTGAAGGAGCGTGAACACGCCGAAAAGGGCAAGGTTGAGCCCGTAACGATCGACGACGCCTGCGCGTTTCTGGGGCGCTTCAAGAACGGATCGCTGGCGACCTTCGAGTCCACCCGCTACGCCCGGGGCCACAAAGCGCTCTACACCTTCGAGATTAACGGCGAGCATGCCTCGATCCACTGGGACCTGCACGACCTGCACCGGCTCAACTACTTCGATCACCGCGACGACTCGATCGTGCGCGGCTGGCGCTCGGTCCATGTCACCGACGGCGACATGCCCTATATGGACCACTGGTGGGTGCCGGGCCTGCAAATCGGTTTCGAGCACTCGTTTATCCACGGCGTGGCGGATTTTATTCAGGGGCTCGATTCCGGCGACCCGGCACACCCCACCTTCCGCGACGCCCTCGAGACGCAAGCCGTGTGCGAGGCGGTGCTGAAGTCGGCAGAATCTGGGAGTTGGGAAACGATATAATAGTTCGCGTGTACTGAATTTCACAAGGCGGTGCACATAGCATGCGAAGTCCAAAGAGAAAGCGATCATTAGCGCGCACGCGAACCTCCGTCCCCAAGGATGTTGACATTGGTGAACTGGCCAGTGGGGTTCGCTATACGGGTAGCCCAGAACACAAGACATATCCTTTGGCTGGTAGTAGACCGAGCCTACGGGCCGATGCTTCGAAGTGCGACAAGGTCTATGCGGGCAGGGAAGAAGAAATGACTCAATGGCTCCAAGAAGCGATACGCAGCGGATGCATAGGGTCGCCTTGGGAAGGCCGGTTTCCGAGATACGCGTGGCATCGTGTTGGCGACGTTGTGTACGAAGCGAGACTAATCAACCGAGGTACTGGAGAATATAAGGGTTATCCACTCGAAGAAGGCGAGTACCCCGAAGGGATTTAACATGTCCGGCCTGAAGTTCGAGTTCAACTGGGAGGCGGGCGAAGGAGTCAAGACGCCAGAATTGCGGCAGACCATGGCGCGGCTGTCAATCTTGGTGAACGGAGCTGTAGTTACACGCGTCCACGATGGTGTGGCAATGACTGTGCGAGACGCCATCCATTTCCCGCTTTATGCGCTGGCTGAATGGGTTTTGACACATTGGTATCCTTTACTCCATGAAAGTGAGAGTGCCGGACGTCGTGGAATGGACGAGCGCCACCTGTTGTGTCGCGGGGGCGAAGGCTTCGCTTTGCCGCGCCTTTCCCTTATTTCGGAGGGTGAATGGATACGGCTCTCTTGGCAAGAATACGCAGTGCCCTATAGTAACTTGCGTTTTCTTGATTCAGGTGAAGCTCGGTTGCCGCGAAAGGAGGTCGCGGAGACCTTGCTGAACCTTATCCGTGCGACGGTACTTCGATTGAAGGAAAACCATGGGGAGCATGCCACCCTTCTCGAGGAAGAGTGGGAAAGCTTCACTGCGCTAACAGGTGAAGAACGCATGTTCTGCGAAGTGGCTGGCGCATTGGGATTGGACCCTTTTTCCACGGACGAAGCGCAGGATGAAAGAATAGTTGACGCCACAAGGCAGTTGCCCGATGCGCTGCAAGAAGAATTCTTCGCTTCTGCGTCATGGGAGCATCTTGAACAAGATTTGGCCTGGGTTCGTGACTCGCTTGATCTCATCAACAATCCTGAGATAAGCGTAGTGTTGTCCCCTTTCCGGGAACGGGTTCAACATGGCTTGAAGAATCGGACAACAGACGCGCCATGGCAAGTGGGGTACAGTTGCGCCCGTGAAGTGCGTCAGGAGTTAGGAGTGCTGAATCGTCCCCTCGAGTCTGAAGATTTGGACAAACTCGGCTGGCGCATTTCCCAGAGCATTCCGCGTCCTTCACACGTCTTCGATGCAGTCGCGACCATGACCGATGAATTCTATTTAGGTCGATTCGCGGTTTCTGGCCGCTATCCCCACTCGAGGCGCTTTGCTTTTGCCCGAGCGTTTTTCGAATGTCTTACCGCCCAGCGCTTTCCGCGTCTCGTGACGCGGGGCGCTACGTATACCCAGAAGGAAAGCCGGGCGTTTGCCGCCGAATTGCTGGCCCCAGCGGATACGTTGCGAGAGCGTATCACGGGTGACACGGTGTCCCTGGATGAAATCGCAGACCTTGCGGAGGATTTTTCCGTATCGAGCATGGTAATAGAGCATCAGATAACGAACCACAAAATCGCAACTGTGAGCTACTAGCGGCGTAAGGAAAGGTATCATGAGCGTGAGTGTAAAGACCATTGCGGAGCAGGCGCTCGAACAGGGCAAAGGCGTATTGCGGCTGGCCCCGGCATGGGTGCCGCGGTCGTTCTGCGTGCCGGGGCGGCGGATCAAGCTGCACCCGGACGACTACTATGCCCTGGGCGGCGAACGCGGCGGGATTGATGAGCGGTGGTTTTCGTCGACCACCCCGGCGGACAACGGCCCGCTTACCTCGCCCAACGAGGGCCTGAGCTTCTGTGTGTTCGACGGCAACGGCAAGGAGGAACGGTTTCTTCTGCGCGATGTCATCGATGAGCTGAAGGGCGCCATCATCGGCGAGCGGCTCTGGACCGGGTACGGCCGGTGGCCCATGTACTCGAAGTTTTTTGACAACAAGGGCGCCCTGCCGCACCACATCCACCACGACGACGCGCACGCCGCCAAAGTGGACCAGCTCGGCAAACCCGAAGCCTACTTCTTCCCGACGCAGCTCAACAACCACGGCGGTGATTTCCCCTATACGTTTTTCGGTTTGCAGCCGGGCGTCACCAAAGACGAGGTGCGCAAGGCGCTCGAGAATTACGTGAAGGGCGACAACCGCATCACGAACCTCTCCGCCGCTTACCGCCTCGAACCGGGCACGGGTTGGGATGTGCCGCCGGGCGTGCTGCATGCGCCGGGCAGTCTGTGCACCTACGAACCGCAACGCGCCTCGGACGTATTCGCCATGTACCAGTCGCTCACAGGCGACCAGATCGTGCCGGATGAATTGCTCTGGAAGGACACGCCGGAAGACAAGAAGGGCGACTTCGATTATCTGGTGGATGTCATCGACTGGGAACTCAACGTCGACCCGAACTTCGCGGCGAAGCGGTTCATGCGTCCGAAGCCGGTAAAGCCGTTGGAAGAGATGAAGGCCGCCGGCTACATCGATGAGTGGATTTGCTACAAGTCCAGCGCCTTCAGCGCCAAGCAGCTCACCGTGTTACCGGGTGCCAGCGTCACCATCAAGGACAGCGCGTGCTACGGCTGTATCGTGTTGCAGGGACACGGCACCATGGGCGCGTGGGACATCGAGGCACCGGCGCTCATCCGCTACGGCCAGCTCACCTATGACGAGTTCTTCGTGACTGAGGAAGCGGCCAAGGCGGGCGTGACCATCTCGAATCCCAGCAAGGCCGACCCAATTGTCATGCTGAAACACTTCGGTCCGGAGAACCCGAACCTCACCCTGTAGATCCGGCCCAATAGACAAGAACAGGCGCGCGCGTCTTGTGCCGGTTGTGCTGCCCGCCTCAGAAGGTGGCGTAGATGACGGCCAGGATGCGCGCGTCTTCCTCGCCGGCGGCGCGGACTTCGTGCGGTGTGGTGCTGTCGTAGTAGACGCTGTCGCCTGGGTTCAGCACAAGCTGCTCATCGCCGTAGATCACCGCGATGCGGCCGGTCAACACGTAGATGAATTCCTCGCCTTCGTGCACGGACAGGGTAATGTCTTCTTCCACGGTAGGATGGATATCGATGATGAAGGGCTCCATGTGGCGTCCTTCTTTATTGACGGCGAGCGAGTAGAAATCGAGGGTGCCCCAGCGGCTGGCGTGGCCGATACCGGAAAAATGGGCGACCTCCTCACGGGCGTCGGCGCGCACCACAACGGGGCCCGGATGCGGCGCGGTGTCGATGAAAGTGCCGAGATGCACGCCAAGCCCCCGGGCAATCTTGGTGAGCGGCGCGAGGGAGGGCGTCATTTCCCCCGCTTCGAGTTCCTCTATAATGTTCGATGCACACTGACTCCGCTCCGCGAGGCCGGCCACGGTCATCCCCCGTTGCTCGCGCAAGGCATGAATCTTTTTTCCTACCCGATCAGCGTCTGCCATGGTCTAATCCCCTGCTTCGGTTTTTGTCCCGCTTAGGTGGCCGTCTTTTGCGTAAGTGACGTGTCGCGGGCGCACAGCCTGTCCCAACGCGTGTTCACAAACTCCTGCTGTGCGTCCAACATTTCCTGAGGCATCCCCTTGAAACGCCCCTGCCGCTCGATGTAGTCGCTGAGCGGCGTGAGCGGGCGGCCGGATTGGGCGAGACGGCGGCTGCGCCCGGTCAGGCGGAAGCGGCCGTGGTCAACCTCGAAGAGTACGACGCACCCCGTTTCGACGGCGAGTTGCCCGATGGTCACCGTGTCTTTGGTCGGGAACTGCCAACCCGAGGGACAGGGCGCACACAAGTGCATATAACGCGTACCCTCGATTTCGCGTGCATGCCGCACCTTGTCGTACAGATCGGTCGGATACGAGGGGCATCCCGTGGCAATGTAGGGCACGCCGTGCGCTTCCATAATAGCCGGCATGTCCTTCTGGTTCTGCTGCTTGCCGAGAATGGGCGTAGTCGTGGTGTGTGCACCCCGCGGCGTCGAGCCCGATCGCTGGGTGCCCGTATTCATGTAGGCCTCGTTGTCATAGCAAATGTACAGGATATTCGCGTTGCGCTCGGCCGCGCCGCTCAGCGCTTGCAGCCCGATGTCCGCTGTGCCGCCGTCGCCGGCCATGGCGACCACGGTGATCTCCCCTTTGCCCAGCGCCTTGAGTCCGGCAGCGAGGCCGGAGGCGGCCGCGGCGGTGCTGGGAAAGACCGTGTTCATCCAGGGTACGGAGACCGAGGATGTCGGGTACATGCCGCCGAGCACGGTGAGGCAGCTCGCGGGCACCGTAAAGATGCACTTGCCTTCGAGCGCCTTCGTGATGTGGCGAAATGCGATACCCACGCTGCAACCCGCACAGGCGCGGTTGCCGGGGAACATGAACTCTTCTTCGGGAAGGTCGAGAATCTTGGTGGCCATGGCGCCTCTTATATCTGGCAGTTGATCCAGCCGGTTGGTTTGTTGCCGCCGTTATCTTCCAAGCAGCGCAGGCTTTCGCGGGTTGCATCGGCGAGTTGGCGCGCCTTCACATCGCGGCCGCCCAAGCTCGCGATGTAACCGTGTACCACGGGGCGATGCGTGCTGTCATAGAGCGCCGCCTTGAGATCTCCACAGATGGGCCCCTCATTTCCATAGCTGAGGCTCTTATCGAAGACCGTGACGAGGCGCGCATTCTCGAGCGCGTTCACAAGCGCGGCCTTGGGAAAGGGACGATAAGCCCTGAGCCCGAGCACGCCCGCAGGCACGCCCTCGGCCCGCAACGCATCCACGGCGGCCGTCGCTTCACTTGCCAGACTCCCCGCCGCCAGCAACACGACCTCGGCATCCTCGAGCTGATACGCCCAGTAGAGCCCGCCCCAACGCCGCCCGAAGGCAGCCTCGAAGGCGCGGTCCGCCTCGACAATGGCCGCCGGCGCTTCGAGCAGCGCTTCCTGGTGCAGGTAGCGCAGTTCCATATACCCATGACAGAGCATGCCGTTGCCGTCTAACCGCGGGTCCGCCAGGGTCACGGGATTGATGTTGCGGGGCTGGGCGGGATCCAGCAGCGTGTGCGGCTCGTACGGCGGAAGGAAAGCATCCACCTGCGCCTGACTGGGCACCTCGACGGGCATGACGGTGTGTGAGAGTATATACCCGTCGTAGCACACCATCACGGGGACATGCACCGTCTCGGCGATGCGGAACGCCTGGATAAAAGTATCCAGTATTTCCTGGTTGTTCCGGCAGTAAAGCTGAATCCAGCCGGTATCGCGCTGCGACATCGAGTCCTGCTGATCATTGAGCACGCTCCAGGGCGCGGCCATGGCGCGGTTGGCGCATCCCATGACGATGGGCAGGCGTGAACCGGCGGCCCAGTGAATCTGTTCGCACATGTAGGCAAGGCCGTTCGCACTGGTCGCCGTGAAAACACGCGCCCCGACAGTAGACGCGGCGATGCACACGGACAAGGCGCTGTGCTCGCTCTCGACAGTGACAAACTCGGCATCGAGCTTCCCCTGCTCGATGAACTTCGAGAGGGTCTCAACGACAGACGATTGCGGCGTGATCGGGTAGGCGGCTACCACCTGTACCCGGCACAACCGCGCAGCTTCTGCGGCGGCCTGGTTCCCCGTCAGGATGGCAGCGCTCGTTAATTGTGCACCCACGGCCCCTCCTTTGCTCCGTTTCCCGTATTCATTTCGTTTACGAAGTGCCGTGTTCCGGTACCATGGTGATGGCGCCGGCAGGGCATACCTCGACACAAATCCCACACCCTTTGCAATACGTTAAATCCACCTCGGCCGGTACCGTGCGGCTGATAACGGCCTCAGGGCAAAACAGCCAGCATTGCATGCATACCAGACGGCCCTGCTTCACGGCGAGGCATTTCGACGAATCGAGCACAGGCCGCTCGCTGCGCCAGGCGCCTGTTTCCCCGGCCTCGCCAATGCAGGGGGTCGAGGTCGCCGTTTTGTGTTGACAGTCTCGTGTGGCCATAAGGGATCTCCCGGCACGTTAGGCGCAAGAACACATCTCGCCCGCGCGCTCATTGCATTGCGTTCGTTCATAGGTAAGCCGGGCTGCTTCGTAGTTTACCCGGGCCGCGTCGGGCGGAAAAGACGCCTCGAATGCCATCCAAAGGGTCTCGAGGGTTGCGTGCGGCGCGACACGCACGACCGCACCGAGCATGGCCGTGTTTACCATAATTGTACCGGAAACGACGAGCCCGGCCTCCTTGGCGGCGCCCGTGGCATCCGCCGTAACGATGGCGATATCGTCCGGCAAGCCCAATGTATCAGGCGCCTGGCGGCTATTGACAATCACCATGCCCGATTCGGCAAGGCCCGCGAGCGGGTTGGCACAGGTGAGCAGCGATTCATCCAGCACCACAACCATATCAGGCGTTTCGATTTGCGAAAAAATACGCAGCGGCTTTTCGGACAGGCGGGTCGAGGCGGTCACGGGAGCGCCGCGGCGTTCCGCGCCGAAAGAAGGCGCCGACGTCACGCCAAGACACCCCCCGCGATAGGCCGCTTCCGCAAGAATGCGCGCCGACGAAATAGCGCCCTGGCCGCCCCGCCCGTGCCATCGAATTTCCAATACACCGTTCGTGACCCCGGCAGACGACTGCATGGCAACTCCTCTGTCGAGAACAGGGCGCGGCCGCCGGCACATACCGGCAACCGGGCGAATGTCCTCTTGTGTCATGGCGCACCCGACAGTAAACAAGTGCGGCCGGCTAAAACCCAATTTCTTTACCGATGACAAACACGGTGGTCTCGGTACAAAGCGGTTGACAATCCAGGATTGCCGTGGCCCGGCACAGGCGGCCCTCGGACTTGCAATGGCTGCACACGCCATCCTGTACGCAGGCGAGGTCCGCCCCGCTTTCACGCAGGGCCAACGGAGCGCACACGTCGCGCAGGCGCGCGAGGGCTGCCTCGAGGTCAGGCACAATCTTTTGTGCGCCCACGGCCAGCACGACCTTGTGTGGACCGAACATCATGGCGGCCGTGCGGTTGCCAAAAGCATCGACGCTGACCAGTTGCCCTTCGAGCGTGAGCGCATTGACGCTCGCGAGAAAAACATCGCAGGTGAGCTGCGCGCGGCGGATGCCGAAAACAGCTTCTTTACTGAGGCCCGGCGCCCAGTGATCATAAAGGGTGTGACCCGCATCGCCCAATGCCTGCACCACCCCCAATTGGCGCACGGTCACCGAACCGCCCACGCCCACCGTGGCGCCGGCGGGTATGGCCTCGAGTACGGCCTGCGTGGCTTGCGCCGCGGTGGCCACAAAGTGCGCCTCGAAACCATTGCGGCGCAATGCCCGAACGGC
This sequence comes from uncultured Nitrospirales bacterium, assembly GCA_964569295.1. Lineage (GTDB taxonomy): Bacteria > Hydrogenedentota > Hydrogenedentia > Hydrogenedentales > JAGMZX01 > CAZMVU01. The sequence continues at coordinate 28,931 of CAZMVU010000002.1, read as the reverse complement.
GAGCTCCCCGCGCTGCTTAAGACGCCATGCACGCAGCTCTGCCTGCTGCGCCAACCGGCGGCCGTAGAAGTCTGCCTCGGGCACTTCCGCCGGTGTGTTCGTCACCTTCTCTTTCATGAACTCTTTCCCATGGAACGGATCGAAGTTGGCTGAGCTCGCGTGATTGTACCAATATTCGCCTCATTTCGGAAATGCGCTCTATTCGCGCCCATTGGGCCGGGCACAGCAGATACGCAGGCGATTCAGAAAAGGCCCCGTCAGTCGTGGCGCAGCGCCTCGACCGGATCCATGTGGGCGGCACGTATGGCAGGGTAGAGCCCGAAAACGACGCCTACAATGGCGGAAATGGTGAATGCGAGGATGGGGGCTGCGGGCGTGACAATGGTGCGCATCTCGGCAAAGGTGGTGATAAAGTACGGGATCATGAGGCCGAGCGCCACGCCGATGATCCCGCCCATGGCGGAGAGCATGACGGTTTCGACCAGAAACTGGATGATGATGTCGCGCCGGCGTGCGCCCAGAGCCCGGCGGATGCCGATCTCGCGGGTGCGCTCGGTCACGCTGGCCAGCATGATGTTCATGATGCCGATGCCGCCCACCAGGAGCGAGATGGCCGCGATGGCGCCGAGAACGATGTTGAAGATGCGCTTGGTGCGCTCGGCCTGCCGCAGCAACTCGAGGGGCACGATGACCTCGTAGTCCTTCTCTTTGTGGCGATGCGAGAGCAGGTCCTGAATGCCCGCCGCGGCAGGCTCGACGTTTTCCTGGTTTTCAATGTGCACAATGGCCTCGTGCAATTGCACGCGTTCGGCTTCAAAGCTGCCGCTGGTGCGGCGTATGAGGATTTCGCCGAACCGGTTCTTGGCGGCCGTCAGTGGGATGTAGATACGCGTCGTGCCGCTGTCTCCAGCCGCGGCCGCGGCGGAACCGGGGGCAGAATCGCTGTTGCTATTGCCCGCTTTATACAAGCCCACCACGGTATAGTAGTCCCCGCCAAGGCGCAACGCCTGGCCGAGCGGACTGTCGAAGAGCAGGAAGCGGCTGGCGATCTCCTCCTCGATGACACACACATTGCGGTTGCCTTCGAGTTCGACGGGTGTGAAAAAGCGGCCCCTGCTGATGGGCACCTGCTGCACAGCGAGGTAACGCGGGGTGGTGCCGTAGATTTCCGATTCAGCGACCTGCGTTCCCGCGCGCGCTTCCCGCCGAATTAGCCGTGCCGGGACCACCTCGCGAACCCCCGGTACGGTTTCCTCGATGATGGCGACGTCGCGGTAGGTGAGGCCGTACTCGAGCACCCGCTGGCTTTGGCTACCCCCGGTGCTTTGGCGTGCCGCAGGCTTCACGCTGCGCAGGATGATGTTCTTGCTGCCAAGCCTTCGAATCTGCTGCTGGGCCTCGTAGCTGGCGCCCTCGCCCACAGCAAGCATGGCGATGACGGAACAGACGCCGAAAACGATCCCGAGAACGGTGAGCAGGGACCGCAGCCGGTGCAGCCACAAGCTCTTGAGTCCAAGATTGAGGGTGCGCTTTACGCGTCCCCAAGTGAAACGGGTGCGGCCGGCAGGCCGGGGTATGGGCGTTTCAGTTGCGGACATCGCTCTCCACCGCGCCGTCGAGCAAACGGATTATCCGCTGGCTGCGCCGGCTGATTTCATCGTCGTGGGTCACGAGCACGAGGGTCTTGCCCTGCGCGTGCAACTCGTCAAACAGGTCGAGAATATCCGCCCCTGATTGCGAATCGAGGTTGCCGGTCGGTTCGTCGGCGATCAGTACAAGCGGGTCGTTGGCGAGCGATCGCGCAATGCCGACGCGTTGCTGTTGCCCGCCCGATAGTTCGAGGGGACGGTGGTGCAGGCGATCGCCGAGCCCCACTCGCTGTGCCAAGGCAATCGCCCGCGCACGCGCCTCTTCCTCATACACCCCCTGGTATTGCAGGGGTACTTCAATATTCTCCAGCACCGTGAGTTGCGGGATAAGATTGTAAGACTGGAAGATGAAGCCCAGGCGCCGGCCGCGAATCTCAGACAGGGTATCGTCGTCGCACACGGCCACATTGGTGCCACCAAGGTAATAGGCCCCGCGGGTCGGCTGGTCGAGACAACCCACGACATTGAGCAGGGTGGACTTGCCGCAGCCGGATGGCCCCATAATGCTCACGTACTCACCCTGTTGCACGTCGATGCTCACGTGGCGCAGCGCATGCACATCCACCGCCCCGAGGTGGTATATCTTGCTCACATCTTCGAGCCGCGCAACCGGTTCGCTCATGCGCCACGCCTCTGGCCGCCCCCGGTGTCCCGGGGTTCTTGCGATTGCCCACCGTTATTGCCCGGTGCGGATTCCGCATCATCTTCCGGATCGAAATCCGCCGGTTGGGTCAACAGCACATTGTCACCCTCGGTAATACCTTCGAGCACCTGAATGTAGGTGTCGTTGTACATGCCGGTTTTCACGGGGCGCGGTTCGGCGCCCAAAGCGCCCGCCACATAGATCACACGATTGCCGGCCTGCCCACGCACTGCCTGCAACGGAACCTGCAGCGCCGAATCGAGGGAATGCACGACAATTTCCACCTCGGCACTCATGCCGGGCTTGAGCCAGTCCGGCGACTGGTCCAACGCGATCTGGGTGGAGTACACCTTGAGGTCTGGATTCATCCAGCGGTTCTGCGAATCGGGCAACACGCCGATCCTGGTCACCTTACCGGCAAGTTGCGCGCCCCGCTGCGCATCGATCTGTACCTGCGCACGCTGGCCCTTTTCCAACTGCTGCACGTAGGATTCATGCACCTTCACATCGACTGCCATGGCCGTGGTGTTTGGGATCGTGATGATAACCTGGCGCTCGCGTACCGTGGCCCCTTCCTCGATACGCTCGTTGTCCCAGGGGCGTTCGCGGCCGGTGCCATAGACCACGAGGCCCGGGGTTGTGGCGGTAATGGTGCATTTCTCGAGTTGCTCGACCACATCCTCGAGCTGGCGCTGCTGCAAATCAAAGCGTGCCTCGGTCGAATTGTGCTTGGCCTCGGCCTGGGCCAGGCGTGACAAGGCAAGTTTGCGCGCTCGCTCGAGTTTTCGCAGGGATTCCTCGTAGTCCGACAGCAGCTTCTCCGCCTGCTTGGGAAACTCATAGCGAATAAACAAGTCTTTCGCGGTGGCGGCGGACTCCATGTTGATCTGGTTGCGCCGCAGCTTGATCTCGTCATTGTCCAAGTCGTTCTTGGTCACGAATTCTTGATCGAAAAGCCGCCTGGTACCCTCGAGTTGTGTCTCGGCGAGGCCCACCTCCTGTCGAGAGAGCACGAGGTCATCTTCATACTTACGCAAGGTCTGACCCGCTTCGCCGTCTTTCAGGGTATCGGGGGTAGCGTACCTGGCGAAGTCGATCTCCGGGCGGTCCGGTCTGGCCGCCTCCTCGGCCATTTCCTCGATCGCATCGCTTTCGAGAAGGTCCTCCGCATCTTCTATATCCCCCGGTTCCGGCGGCAACGCCGCGTCAGAATCGAGTTCGATGCCCATGCGTGCGACGATCTCACCGGCGGCCTTACTTCCCATGTACTTCTCGAAATCCATGCGCGCAAATTTTACATCGAGTTCGGCCGTTCGCACATCGCTGGCGTTTTGATTGAGCTGAATGGCATACGCCTCGCGTGCCTCGGTAAAGGCGGCCAGTGCGTTCTGGTACTCGAGCTCCCGCTGGGTCTTGCGTTGCTCGAGGTCGGTGGCGTCGAGTTCGACCAGCACCTTTTCCCCGCTCACGTCCGCTGGGGTGATGTAATACCCTTCCTCGACGATACTGAGGATTTTGGTCTGGCCCTCCACCTCGGACTGGAGTTCCTCGCTCTGCTGCGCCTCGATGCTCCCGCTCTCAAGCACAGAGATCTCCATCGGCCCGCGGAAAGCGGTAAAGGTGGCGGTAGCCTCCTCGCCTTCGCCGGTTCCTGGCAGTATCCACCAGGCGGCCGCAATCGCCGCCGCAAGAATGATGGCGATAACTACCCGGGGAATACGGCGGCGGGCCTCAGCTTTCCTGTGCTGTTGCTCGGAGGGGGGCATCGGTGACTTCCTCCCATTGTCCGTTGGGTTTTACATAAAGAATGCCCATGTCCCGCCAGAAGGCGAGGCGGGCGAGGGTATGGCTGATGAGGGCGGCCGTGAGGTCGTTCTGCGCGTCCGTGAGGTCGTTCTGCGCGTCGACTTGGTCAAGCGCGGTGGCCCGGCCGAGTTCCGCGAGCAGATTCTGCTCCTCGACACGGCGTTCGTTGAGCTCGACACCCTTGACGGCGATTTCATAGTTGCGGCGTGCCTGGTCGAGGTTGCGCCAGGCGGCGCGCACCGCAAGCTTGATTTCGTCGGCAGCAAGGGTAAAATCGCGATCGGCCCGGGCGAGATCGATAAGCGCCCGGCGATAGGCGTTGCGCTCGGGGAGCCGGTCGAGATCGGGGTCCACATCGAGACCGAAGCGCCAGCGTGCGCGGCGGCCATCGAGGTCGTTGTAGTTGCCGCCTTCCGGCGTGTCGAGCGTGATGCCGCCCGCGAGCGCCACCTGCGGCAGAAACGCATTTTCGGCGACTTCCACCCGGCGCGAAGCGTCTGCGAGAAGGTCGCGTTCGGTGTAAAGGTCGAGGCGGGCGGCGAGCGCCACATCGACAGCGTCCTCGGTGCTGATGGCCGGGTGTAATAGCCCGTGTTCGCGCAGTTGTGCCAGTTCGTCCCCGTCCAGCACAATGGGGGCGTCGGTCGAAAGGCCCAGAATGATCTTGAAGCGGTCGAGATTCTCCTCATAGCGCCGTAGCGCGTCGACCCACGCATTCTCACGGCTCAAAAGCGCCTGCTCGAGGCGCCCGAGTTCCGCGGGCGTACGGCGGCCCTCCTGGGCAAAGGCGCGCTCGCGCGCGACATTACGTTCGAAATTCTGCAGCGCCTGCCAATTGTTGACTACCTCGTCCCGGTTCCGCAGCACGCCGTAGTACTGCGATGCGACATCCACCACAAACGTCTTGCGGAAACGCGCAAACGCACGCAATGCATACAGCATGTCGCGTTCGGCCTGCGTGAGCTGTTCGGCGGCAATGCCGGCCCCCGCACCGCGCAACAACGGCTGGGTAAACGTGGCGGTCAGGGTGCTCGCCGAATCCGTGAAGCCCTCCCCCTTGAGGAAGTGCAGAAATGTCGTGGTAAGCGAGGCGGCAATCCGGCCACCGCCTTTGAGTAGCCAGTTCACACCCACACTGGTATCGCCGGTGATTTGCCGCTGATCTTCAATACGGCCGGCCGGTTCGTCGAGCCTGGCAAGTCCGCCCGCTTCCGAGAGCATATCCTGATAGGCCCGCAGGAGATCGGCCGGCTGGCCGGTAAGCATCTCGATTTGCGTGATCACTTCGTTCGTACGGTTGAGACTTTCAGTAAAGGCGGAATCAACGGTCACATCGCGCGTGCTGCGCTCGAACTGCGCTTGCGCGTCCGCCCCGAAGATAGGCGTGAACTGGTGGCGGTCCAGGGTGAGTGCAAGCCCCTCGAGGTACACGGATTCCTTGCGGTTCTGGTACTGGCGGCTGTTCTTCACCGCCAAGCTCAGCGCCTGGGCCAATGACATCTGGTGCGCCTTCGCCTCATTGTCCGATTCACCGAATGCCGGGTGGTCTCGGGTGACCACAGATAAATCCTCGAAATTCCCGGTGTTGGGCGCCTCTTCTATCGAGAATTCATCCGGCATGCCAGGGACCGCCGGCGTCTTCGCGCTGATGATGTCATAGACCTCGCTGTCTGCCTTGTCCGCATAGCGCTGCGCCGCACAGCTTGTCAGCAACAAGGCCGCGCCGCACGCCCCGGCAATCAACAGCCGTGTCGAATGGTTCTCTTGCATGGTTCGAATATCTGATCCGCGTTGCCGTACTTCCACACTTGGACCACAAACGGGCGGGAGCGGTGCCATCCTTCATCGGTAGTGTAACGCCGCCCAATAGCAGAGGAAAACGGAGGAGTCAAAGCCGGTTGCCCGGTCCGGGCAATAATGCTACCCTACCGCCTCAAGTGTCAAATTCTGAGCTCGTGCTGCCCATTTTCCTGCTTCCGCTGGCGGGCGCTGAGGCGGGCTCATGCTGTTGGAGGTTCTTGTATGGGGCGTGCCCCCGGCGAGCAAACCCATTCGCGTGTTCCAATCGTAGTGGGACGTGCCGCAGCGGCGGCCTTGTTCGCCGGGGTGTGCATCTATGCCGTCTATGCCGGCTGGAACGCCGTGAAAGACGACACGTGGCCTTTCTACCACGATGCCTGGCGTGATGTCGGGCTCGCGCAGTCGATACTGGATGGCCGCTACCCGGAAGACCCGATCATCGCGGGTGCGGCAAACTGGTACAACCCGGCGGTCGGCGCGTTGGTGGCAACGGTTTCCGCCGTGACGGGCATGCCGCCTCCCGTGGCCGATGCACGCATGGGCGCCTTCGCGCAAGCGTTGATCCCAATCATGTTTTTCATCCTGCTCTGGCTGCTGTTCGGCCATTGGACAGCGTGCGTTGGAAGTATCTTTCTGATTTGCGGCAACGCACTCGTGGATGAGTTGGGCCTGTGGGGGCACACGCTGACTTATTCGCCCTGGATTTGGGCGCCGAGCTTTTCTCAGGCTTTTCTCTTGGCTACGCTGGCCGCGTATCTGTGCGCCCGGCGCACGGACAAGCTGCACTGGCACATGATCATGGGGCTGCTCTGGGGTGTAACCTTCATGACCCATACCGCGCCGGCGGTCATGATCGGGCTGATTGCACTGGTGCTCGCAGTGGGACAGGGCATTACCGCGCTGCGCAAGAAATCCGCGCCCGGTCTCGGGCATGTGGCTGGCCGTTTTTTTCTCGAGGCGGGCGTAGCGTTCGTATCGAGTCTGCCCTTCTCGGGCCCAATTCTTTGGAAACACCAGTTTATCATGGAGCAAGACAGCCCCATCTGGTACACGGATGGCGCCCTCGAGCTCGGGAATCTGGGGCCCCTGCTCGTGCAATGCGTAAACGTATCGAATGCCATTGCCCTTGTCGGCATGGTGGTTGTGCTGTTGCGCGTGCGGCGGTCGCTCTCCGCGCAATTGGTCGTGGTGTGGCTCGCGCTGGCCTGGGTTTTCATGGCGCAGAATTATGTGAACCAGATTCTTGCGCAGAACGAGCTTTCCATGACCCCGCAGTTCGTGCCGCCCCACCACTGGTTCCAGAGTCTGGGCGCCTTGAAGGCGCTGCTTTTCGCGGTGGGGCTGTTGGCAGGGGTGCGCCTCGTGGCTGCGGGGGCGCTGCGGCTTGGTCACGCGCTGTGGGACCGTGTGCCGGGCGGTATGCCCCACGGCGCCTGGCGCAACGAGACGGTGTGCTTCCTGGCTGCGGCCGGGCTGCTGCTCGTGTTGCTGCCGCGCTACATGACCGTGGCCGCGTTTCCGGCGCCCATGGATTTCGGCTGGCACACGGAATCGTTTGACGACCGCACCCGGCTGTATCAGTGGATGGTGGAAAACACCGCGCCCGACGCGGTATTCCTGTGCGATGAGCAGCTCGCGGTGCGGTTCGTTGGGCCGGCGGGGCGCAAGCTGGTGCGAACCATGAACATCTTCTCGAATCCTTACATGCCGCACGAGCCGCGCGTCGCCGCGCAGGACGTTATGTTCGATGCGCTTGCCGAGAGCGATGAGCAGCGGTTCCGCGAGGCGGCGGAGGAATATGGCGTGACCCATGTGCTGGTGCGGGAGGAGGCGATTATCAACCGGTTTGTGCGTGGCCATGCACCCTCGATGGAAACGCTCGAAAAGCTGGACTTGCCGTTTCTCGAACGCGTGTACCACGAAGACCATTTGGCGGTCTACCGCGTGCTTCCTGCGACGCAGAAAACACACGGAGGTTGAGTGCGTATATCGACAGCAGATAGATGGATCGCCACCGCCATCGTGGTTGTTGCTGCCATTGGCGGTATGGGATTCTTGTTGTCGCCCGCGGGCAGCGACCCGCCGGGCTTCCCCAGCGGCTTTTGCAGCACGGCCGTCATGATTGCCGATGGCCGCGGGTTCATCTATCCGGAGATTGGCGCACATCCCCGGCTGACCGCCTTTATCGAGCGCGATCTCGAAGCACTGGACCCGGAGACTCTTCCCGAGGATCTGCCGACCTGGGACAAGGAGGTTTTCCGCGACACACACCGATACCTGCTCTACACCCTTGGCTATACCTGGCGGCTGCTCGGGGTTCATTGGGGCGCGGAGAAAGTGCTCCTCGGCATCCTTTACTGCATTACGGCACTGACCGTGTATGCACTGTTCCGGCTGGGCATGGGGAAGTTCTTCAGCGCCCTCGGCACGTTGGCTTTTCTTTTTGCTCCGGCCGTACTGACCACGCTTCCTTCCATACGGGATTTCGTCAAGGCTCCGTGGTTGCTGGGCGTGGTGCTTGTGTTTGGCCTCATGCTGAAGCGCCGTCAATCACCGCGGATGCTTCTCTTCTGGGCGGTGGTCTTGGGGTTGCTGACCGGAATCGGGCTGGGTTTCAGGCAGGACCTCCTGGTGGCCGTGCCGGCGGCGGTAGCCTTTCTGCTGGTTGCAGCGCCCACGGAAGAGGGGGTGCGGTGGCGGTGGCGGGTGTTGGCGGCGGCGCTCTTCCTCGTGGTGTTTTATGTGCCGGCCCGGCCCATCATGCAGGCCACGGAAGAGGCGGGCACCCTGATGTATCACAATATCATGAATGGCATGGCCACGGATATGGAAGAGCGCATGGGACTGGAAGGGGGCTCCTACGAACTTGTCTATGAAATGAACGATAACTTCGTACACGCCATTCGCACCAGTTTCGCGCGCCGCTACCTCGGCTCCAACCGCCCCTTCTACAACGAGGGCCCCGATGCCGCATGGGCCGGCAAGCAGTATGTCATGGCGGCCGCCATGCGCTTCCCGGCTGACTTCCTCACACGCGGCCTGGGCACTATACGTTATCTGCTGGGGCCGGCCGCCTCCGGAATCGCGAAACATGCCATGCCCGACGATCCCCTTCTCATGCGGTACCGGCGCATTTTTCAGCCCCTGGCCGATCACTTGGCCGGCTTTGGCGTATTCTATGCCGCCGCATCGTTGCTCATGATCAGTGTTTTCGATTTGCGCATGGCGTGGATTCTGCTCCTTATTCTGCTCTATTTCGGCGGCTATTCGGTGATCCAACTCGAGGTGCGCCATTGTTTCCCCTGGATTATCCTCGGTTTCTGGAGCGCGCTCTTCTTTTGGGCGCGTGTACTTACGGGCCTGCGCCGCCTTTTTGACCCGTCTGTTCGCGGCGCGTTGCGCCACACCCTGCGGGGATGCCCGCCTCTCTGGCCGCGCCTGCGCGGGCCGATCCTCCACTTCGCCCTGCCGGTCACGCTCATGCTCGTCATCCCCCTGCTGTGTGCGCGCGCATACCAGTATGTGCAGGTCGGCAAAATGCTCGAGGTATACCAGAGCGCCCGGCTAATCGAAATCGACGCGAAACAAAAACAGCCCGATGAACTGGGAGCAGGATGGGTGCAGCTCGATGTCCGGGAAGGGCTTCCCGAACCCCGGATCGACGAACCTTCCGCATGGGAGTGGCGCACCCACGAGCACTACTTGGTCCTCGAGTTCACCGGCGACGTGACCGGTTGCCCTATCTGGCTGCTGTACGAAGGCGAATCGCCGGGCCTGATTTTTGAAGAGCTGGTATACGTGGGACCCAGTGGGGGAGAGGACAATGAAATCACGCGTTACTTCTTTCCCGTATACGAGTTTCCCGCCTCGCAATGGTTGGGAACAAGCCGCTTCACCGGCGCCGCGCTCCCCAAAAAGTACATGCACCAATTGCACGCCGTGCGCCGCGTACAGAATATCGCGGACTTTCCCTTCCTCATGAACCTTACCCTGCCACCGGCGCTCAAAAACTTCGAGCGCTGCAAAACGCTGTGAACACCTGCCCTATTCCTCGATGGGGATCGCGGCGCCGGCGCCGTCATTGCCGGGATTCCAACCCTCACTGATGTCCGTTATCATCGCTTCACGCGCCCCCTGCGGCAGGCGTTCGAAATCCTCCTGCCGGGGCAGCCGGACGAGGAAAATGCACTTCATGCCGCCCCAGAAGGCACTGCGTTCATAGGTGATGCCGCGGCGGTCCAGAAACTCGACATAGCGTGCGACCACCGGCACATGCCCGAATCCAATCGCGAATATGCTCGTGACACTTTTCCCTTCCGCAGCGAGGCGGCTGCTCTCATTACACAGCATGCGCAGGTCCTCGCCGGGGAGCACGCGGATGCCCGTGTCCCGCACGTGGTACTCGGCCACCAGCTTCATCCACTCCGGGTAAACCAGCGCCACCTCATTCGGCTCATGGGAAGCACGGATGTGCGTGCGCGCACTGTTCCAGTCCGGCCGCTGCGGATGCGCCGCGACGGTCAGATACCGGTGCCCGAACAGCGCCAGCACAAGGGCCACCGCCAGCCACCGCAACGCCCGATGCGGGAGTTGCGTGATCGCCCCACCCAGAAGCAGATAGCCAGCCATCGAGCTGTATACCGTGTATTTGGGCGATACCACATCCGTGCGCCAGGTCCAGGCCATAACGAAGAGAATTGTGCCGGGCAGCAGCAGCCAGAAACAAAGAAACGCGTACCGTTCGATCAGGGTGAGTCCGCGCTCTTCCGCCGCGTCCTGCTTGCCCCTTCCGCGCCAAAGCGCATACGCGCCCAGGCCCAAAACCGCGCCGGCGAAAAGGGCGAGCGTCAGATTGTCGACAAGGTGGTAGCTCTCAGCGAGAAACCGCATCCATTCCGTGCGCTCGATCTGCCAGGCGAAGCCGGCGGGGATGCCCAGGTTGAGCACGGGCGACCAGACATCCGTAAGCCAATTATTGACTACCATCCACAGATCGGGTGGCGGCGGCTGGTAGTACTGGATCGGCTCGAAGCGAAAAACCCAGAACACAGAGGGGATCATGAGCACGAGATTGATGATGAACCATGGCACCGTGACCCGCCAGTGCCGCCAACGGAAAAGCAGCAGGAAGCATCCCAGCGCCACCAGCAGATAACAGCCGAAAAGGTGCGTCCACACGAGCAGCAGGTTGCCCATGGCATTCATTACAAAGGTCCCTGCAGTGGGCCGCGCGATGTAGCGGTAAAAGGTGTATGCGCAGATGAGCGCGGTCAGCATGGTGAGCGAGTAGTTGCGGATTTCCTGCGCCTGGAAGATGTGGACCGCAGAAAGAGACAGGCACAGTGCGGCTATGAGCCCCGCCGAGCGATTGAACAAGTCGCGCCCAAATACATAGAGCAGCGGCACCGCCATCACCCCGAAGGCGATGGATAAGAGCCGCAGCGCGATCACGGAACCGTTGAACAGGTTGCCCCAGGCATACTCGATCACGTAGTAGATGGGCACCGCGTTCCAATTGGTGAAGCGCCATGCCTCGAAGAACTCGGCCAGGCCGGGCTCGTCGAGAAAGGCGACGGTGATCACCTCGTCATACCAGAGCGATTCTTCGCCCAGGCGATACACCCGTACAGCTACCGCAAGCACCGTGATGCCCAGCAGCAGGAAAACGCCCCACCACTGCGCCAGTACCCCTGGCGGCGCCGCTTCAGAATAAGCCGGCTTGTCACTCATCGCTCTTCCATGCTCTCCGCCGCCCGCGGCATGGCCGGCTCTTCGGAAACCGGCGTAAACTGATCGGTTACGTGCGGGCGGATCCCTTCAAAAACGGCCGCGGCCTTCTCACGCATGCCCGCGAGGTGCATGTGGTGAAAATCAATGTAGTAATTCAGGCCGCCTTGAACCCGTTCCTCGACTGGCACATAAATGAACCCTTCTTTCTGACACAAGCTTTGCACACCCTTATTATAAAGGCTCACCAGGTAGCCGTACGTATCAAGGCTTACATGGCACGCGGAGAGATAGACGCTGCTCCGGGCGTAGTACATCTTGTCGGCCGTTTCCATATGGGTCACGTCGGGATAATCGAAGCTGCATACGGCCACATCCGCGCCGCCCGCGCGCAGTTTGGCGAAGGTCTCGCGCATTGTCTCGAAAACATGCGTCTCCAGGAGTCCCTCGAGTTTCTCGCCTCCTGGCAGGAGCGCGCGGTTGAAGGGGCTGCTGAACACGTAGAGGTTCCGCAGCCACCCTTTCATTGTATCAAGGGGCGCCGCGAAGAATGCATTGGGCGCGGTCCACTGCGGCAAGTGGAAAATGAGGTCGTTCACAAAGTTGTAGTGGATAACCAAATCTGGCTCGATAGCCAGGTAGTCCTCGGCCAACAGCGCTTCCCGGCCACTCCCGACCGAATACACGCCGCAATTCACCACTTCGATGCGGTCCGTTTCAAAATGCTCCCGCAACATTTCCTGCAACATGTGCGGATACGTAAGGTCGTTTCGCGGCCCTGCTACTGTGGTGGATCCGCCAATGCACGCAATGCGATAACACTTCTCGGGCTTTGGCACGGCAACATACTCATCGCGCCAACCCAAGTTGTTCGTCCAGAACTCGGTGTCCGGCCAGAGATCGTCCCACTGGTCCACATAGTGGTTGGGCCGGAACCGGTGCCACAACACGTCCCAAATCGAAGGCCGCACGAAAACCGGGATAAGCCTGTCCCCTTGCTCGCCTTGCGTCACTTGCAGAATCGCAAAATCGAACACGTACTCCGCCCCGCCCGGCAACGCAATCGGATACTCGCGGCGCACATGCCACCCCGCCCCGCCCTCGATGGCGAGCCGAAGCAGTTGCAACACATCGCCGCTCGCCTGCGGCGACAGCGCCTCGGAAAACGATGTGCCCACCGCCAGAGCCTGGGCGAGCGCCCGCAGCGAGGACGGCTTATGGCCGCCATAATGCTTATGTACGGCCCCTTGTTCATCGCACAGCAGAATCAACTCGTCTCTCTCTCGCGCAAGCTCCTCCCGCGCACCGTCGGAGAGCGCAAAAAACGCTCCTTCTGAGGCCGGACGCGGCGGCGGTTTCGCAGGGGGCTGCACGGCGGGCGCGGTATTGGCGCGGATACGCGCACTCTCCCAATGGGCCAGCTTCACACTTTCCGCCACCGAGACATAATTGTCCGCCCTGATTACACGATTCCGCAGGTAAACTTCCGCTACGAGGCCAAGCACAAACAGCCACAGTACCGCGCTCGAAATATAGAAGAGCCCTCGCGCTCGCTTACGCATGCCCGTTCTCCATGGCCGCCTGCGGGTTGTTCCATACGTTCCCACTGCCAAGAAAGCCGATTCAACCGTTGTTCGCGGCCTCAGCGTCAAACCAGCATTTTACGCGCGCGGCCCCAGTCAGCCTGGGGACGCGAACCGCCTGCGCACCAACTCCTGAATGCTTTCGAAAACTGTGCGCGCCTTTTTTTGCATGCCGCTCAGGTGCATGTGACAAATGTCCGTGAAGGTTCCCACACCGCCGGACACATGCTCGGCCACCGGCACATACAAGGCGCCCTGCTCCCGGCACCACGTTTCAAGCAAGTCGTTGTAAATGCGCACAAGGCGCACATAGCTTTGTGTGTGCAGCGACCAGCCCCACAGGCGGTTGCTGCGGAAATAGAAAAAATCCATCTCGCGATGGTCTACCTTGGGGCCGTGGGGATAGGCGAAGCTGCAAAACGCCATGGGCACGCCCGCCGCCTGCGCCTGTTCATACATGCCGCGCAGATTGCGTATCAACGTGTTGTCGATATGTCTGCGCAGGACACCCTCGGAAGGCATGGCCAGGGTATGGCAATACCGTTCGACAAAACGGGAACGGCGCAACAACGCCTTTAGCGATAAAACAGGCTCTTCGAGAAACCCCGACGGTGTTATCCAACCGGGATAAAAAGCGGCGATATCGTTGACAAAATTGTACTGAATGATAAGGTCGGGCTCGAGCGCGAGGTACTCGGGAAACTGCTTCAACTCCCGCCCCGTGTCCAGGGTGTAAACGCCGCAGTTCACGACTTCTATGCGATCAGTGGCAAAGTGCTCCCGCAGCAGCTTCTCCAACAGGTTCGGATACGTGAGGTCGTTGCGCGGTCCCTCGACCGTGGTGGATCCGCCGATACACACAATGCGGTAGACCCCCGCCGGCTTCGGGATCGCCACCGGACTGTCCCGGTAGCCCAAACTATTTGTCCAGAACGTGCTGTCATCCCAGCGGTCATAAAAGTTCTCGGCATACATGCCGCCGCGAAATCGCTCCCACGGAACCTCCCACATCGAAGGACGAATGAAAACCGCTAACCGCTCCTCCTGCGAATCTCCCATGGGAACGAACGCCCATTCGCTGTAAAAGTCACCATCGGGAAGGGCAAGCGTATATTCATGGGGCGCGCTGAAGTCCTGCGTTGGGGCATCCTGCAACGCGCGCAGGGCATCGGTGGTCTCCGCTTCGCCCAGCGGCGCGGTGACAGAAGCCCCCGCTTCGAGCAGGCCGCCCAGCCGCACCAATTCCGGGGGCTGCGATGGTACGTACAATTGCTCAATGCGCCCGGCGGCATCGCACCGGACGATCAGTTCCTGTCGCGCCTCGGCCAGCTCCTGCCGTGCGGTCTCGGCCGCATCGAAAAACTGCGCACGGGGCGGCGGATTGCGCACAAGGTGCGCGGGCGGTTTGGGGGCGGAAGGCGCGGTGGCCTCGATAATTGCCCGGTCCGCCTCAAAAGCTGCCTGCATCTTTGCCTCGCAGTGCGCCATTGCGGCGGCCTCGGCCTGCGACGTGCGCCAGTAGGCGTAAAGCTCGAGACCTGCGGCAATCACGATCAGCCACAGGATGCCTGCCGCGCCGTAGAAGATAAGTCTGGCGAGTCGTTTACCCATGTGTTGTGCCGGTTTCTTCCGCCTGCCAATAGACGGGTACCCGCTGGTAATAGCGGAAGTCCTGCATATTGGGCGGTATCTGAATGTTGAAAAGCAGGCCGAATTCGCTGAGGTCGCGCACGCGGTACAGGCCTTGGAAATCCGCCGCGGTCCCGGGGGCCATGGTAAGGCCCTCGAGCAGGGCGCGCCCCCACCGGCCGTCGAAGCCGGGATCCGGGTTCGGTAATCCCGATATGTCTACATAACAGGCCTGGTAAAGCGGTATGAAGTAGCGCACCAATCCGTCCTCACTCTCGGGCGTTGGGTGAAGCGTTAACGCGTGGCTGAAATCGTTGAACGATGACTGCGACCGGTACTCCAGTGTAAAATCGCGTGCACTGTCCGAAGGCGTGAATGCCGCCATCAGGTATTCCGTCTGCACTTCCCACGTCTGCGGCCCGGAGATATGGCGTTCAGACTCGATGGGTTCGGCCAACGCAAACCTTACCCGGCCGTTATCGGCCTCGCGCTGTAACGCCACTTCCGCCACTTCCGCATCGCGGCACGCCGCTATATGCGCTTGCAGGTTGTGCCGTTGCCAGAGCCGCCCCGCATGCAGCGGCACAAGCAAGAGAAGCACGGCTGTTGCTGCAAAGGCAACCATACGCAATGCGGCGGGGCGGATTTCCGGCCACCACACGCCTCCGCTCTCTTTGAGCGGGCGGTGGCGCGCCTGTCCTGCCAGTTGGCGCATCCCGAAAAACGCCCGATCCAGCACAAAAGCAAAAAACCAGAGCGAAACGAATGTGAGATGAAAGTAATGCCGCACATGAAACTGCAAGCACGGGTAAGCCGTCAAGAAAAGAAAGAGCAGGAAACCGGCCATCGCAAGCCGAAAACTGTAGCCGCTGATGATGAGAAAGGCCGCGGCCGTGTAGAACAGTTTGCCTTGTTCCAGATGTTGCGCCAGTGGTTCAAACAACGTGCGGGTGAATTCGGTTACTGCATTCAAGGGATACTCATGCGCAGGCAGTCTTACAAACCCCAAACCCAGGATACGGCAAACCGAGGCGTAGGCCCGCGCAACCATGTCACCGGGAAACATCAACCCCGTGGCAAGCACGAGGCGCGTGTTGGCAACCGCCGACTGCCGGCTGTTGTACGGTATCGGCTCCGTGATGCCACACACACGATGCCCAAACGAGTTGCCCGCCGCGTGCGTAAAGGCGTCGCTGAAGTAGTAAACCCGCTCGTAAGAAGCGCGCTCGAGTCCGAGGTCCGCCTCGCGCTCTGTGGCAAAGCCGCAGATGATATCGTGTGCCAGCATACTGCCGCCGCCCCCCGCATTGCCCGTGAAGAACGTGGGAATGGCTGCGATAAGGAACGCCCCGCCAAACACCGCGAGCGCGGCAGCGCGCACTTTGAAAACCCGTTGCGCTGCCGGTGCGACCCCCAGCCCCAGAATGGCAACCGCCGGCACAAAACAAACAAGAATGTCTTGGCGGAAGCCACGCCCAAAGCCGATAACCAGCCCAAGCAGGAGCGCCACGCCCATTATCTTGCGTGGCACACGCTTGCCGCGGACCAGGTACAGCATGAGCAACGCCGCAGCCAGAATGAATGGCGCCTTTGAAAAGTCCCGCAAAGACGGGAGGATGGTCAGCGTCACCGGCGCGAGCATGTAGGCCAAGGCGCCAAGCGTGCTTGTGAAACGCCCCGTACCCAGCCGGAAAAGGCCATACACACAAAGCGCTGTCACCGCATAGAACAGCGCAAGCAACCACTGAAACGACGCCCAGGACACGCCAAACACCGCCCACCACACCGCCAACACCCACATGAGGTAACGGTGGTGTACATGGAACCAACTCAGGGTGAGCTGCTCGCCCTCGAACGACACGTCTTTCCCGCGCAAACTGAAAGACGCGATCCGTTCATCCAGGAAGTCCCCCAAATCCGGCACCGCATCGACCGGCGGATTCACAAATCCGTGGCCCTCCGCCCACAGCACCGCGGGCACGAGGTGATTCGTGCTCAGCTTATACGTATACCCGACCGTGTGGATGTGCGTGCGCAGGTACCAGCCGCCAAAGCCCAGAGCCGCCACAAACAACAACGCAAGCAGCGCCTTGTCCAGCCGGGGCACTGGGCCCGGCAAGCAGGACGCAAGCCACCGAGCCGTACAGACAACGCGCCCACCCGCCTTCCGCTCAGCACGCAGCCGGGGTTGCGCCTCGTGATACCGCTCGTTTTCTTCCATTGCCCGCTTCAATAAAGCCTTCGCGGAAGTCGCGCATTCGCATGCCCGGTAACGGTTGCATGCCACAAAAATCAGGCGCCCGAAGTATAGCACAGACGTGTGGTTGCTACAATTTGCCCGCCGGTACACCCCGCCTTTTGCCTTGTCTTATACTTGCCAACAGGAACAATGCCTGCTAATATATTCAGACATCAAGCCGCGAGGGGCACCCGCATTGGATGCCCAGCGCCCAACCGGCCCTGACGCTGCGAACAGGGTATGCCAATGGAGAGCGGCGCCCCGAAAACGCTGCGGCGCCAGCGCGACGCACACGCCGCGCCCCATAAGGAAGGAGATTCACGGATGCCCATGGATTCTGAACAGACAACCTCCATCCCCACCCAACAGGTCCACGAGTATCTCACGAGTGTCTTTGGTTTTAACGAATTCCGCGAGGGGCAGGAACCCGTTGTCTCCCGCCTGCTCCAAGGCAAATCCACACTCGCCGT
Organism: uncultured Nitrospirales bacterium; assembly: GCA_964569295.1. Taxonomy (GTDB): domain Bacteria; phylum Hydrogenedentota; class Hydrogenedentia; order Hydrogenedentales; family JAGMZX01; genus CAZMVU01. Next base: position 11,385 of record CAZMVU010000002.1, on the reverse strand, counting down.
CTTTCCCACGGGCGGCGGGAAGAGCCTGTGTTACCAGCTGCCATCACTGGTGTTTGACAGTTTGACCGTGGTCATCTCCCCCCTCATCGCGCTGATGAAGGACCAACTTGATTTCCTGATCGCCCGAGGTGTTCCGGCGGGCCGGTTGGACTCGAGTCTCAGCCGCGAGGAATACATAGAACTGTTCGAGGAATTGCATGCAGGCCGCTTGAAGCTGCTCTACATCTCCCCCGAGCGCCTGAGCAACGAGCGTTTTCTCCATACACTGGAGAAACAAAAGATCGCGCTGCTCACCATCGACGAAGCCCATTGCATCAGCGAGTGGGGACACAATTTCCGCCCCGATTACCTCAAGATCGCGCGCCTCGCCCGAAAGCTCGCGGTGGAACGCGTCCTCGCCCTCACCGCCACCGCCACGCCCAAAGTGGCCAGTGACATCTGCAAGGCGTTCGACATCGCCCCGGACGACATGGTCCACACCGGTTTTTACCGGCCCAATCTGCGGCTGTATGTCTCGCCATGCGCCGCAGCGCAACGCGATACCATGCTTCTCGAACGCCTGCGTGAACGGCCCCAAGGCCCGGCGATCGTCTATGTGACTTTGCAGAAGACGGCGGAGCGGGTGGCCAAACTCCTCTGCGATCACGGCCTCGATGCGCAGGCGTACCATGCCGGCATGGAAACCGACGCGCGTACGGCGGTGCAGAACGCCTTCATGGCCTCGCACGACAAGATCATCGTGGCCACCATTGCCTTTGGTATGGGCGTGGACAAGAAGGACATTCGCTACATCTATCACTACAACATGCCCAAAGGCCTCGAAAGTTACTCGCAGGAAACCGGCCGCGCCGGCCGCGATGGCAAAGAATCCATCTGCGAGTTGCTTTTGTCACCGGAAGACGCCACAGTGCTCGAAAACTTCAGCTATGGCGACACCCCGGATTCCGAGGCCGTGACCGCTTGCGTGGAAGACATCCTCGGGCAGGGCGACCGCTTCGACGTTTCGGTTTTTGCCCTCTCCCGCGATCACGATATTCGTCCGCTCGTAGTGAAAACACTGCTCACCTACCTTGAACTGAACAACATAATCGAATCCACAGGCCCCTTCTACTCCGCCTACAAATTTCAACCCCAACGATCCTCCGCACAGATATTCGCCCGGGTGGGCAAGCAACGGGCCGATTTCCTCCGGCGCATGTTTCGCCGGGCGAAAAAAGGGACGACGTGGTTCTCGCTCGATGTCGACGCCGTGAGCGCGGCCATCGGCGAACCACGCCAGCGGCTCGTGGCCGCGCTCGGCTACCTCGAAGAGGTCGGTGACCTTGTCGTGCAGGCCTCGGGCACACGCCTGGGCTACCGGCTCGTCAACCGCCCCGACACGCTCGCCCCGCTGTGCGCCGCGCTCTGCGAACGTTTTCAGACCCGGGAGGACAACGACATCGCCCGTATACACCAAGTGCTGGAACTCGCCCAACACGACGGATGCGTTACGCGGTACATACTCGACTACTTTGGCGAAGATCGGGGAGACTGCGGTCATTGCAGCCACTGCGAAGGCCTCCCCAAAGAACCGCTGCCCGCCGTGGCGCCGCCCAAGCCAATCACGAACATAGCAGCGCAAGTGCGCCAACTTCAGCACGAAGCGCCCGGCGCCCTCGACCGGCCCCGGCAAATCGCCCGCTTCCTGTGCGGCCTGTCAAGCCCTGCCGCCACACGCGCGAAACTGCGCCAGCATGCCCGCTTCGGCCTCTATGAGCATATCCCCTTCCGCCAGGTGCTCGAGGCCGTCGAGAAAACCTTTTAGCCCTGTGCCTTCTTCGACGGCTCTCTGGCCTGTAGTCCAGCTACCCCACTCGCCGCGCGGACCACGCCCGGCACCAAAGCCGCCCCCACCAAAGCCACCGGCACGCGAACCGCCTATTCTTTTCGCCAGCCTTCCCGGAGCACGCGGTCGGCATTGCCGTTCAGGAACTTCGCAACCTGGGTTTCCGTGTATTTCCGCAGCAAGACCTCGCGCACGCGGTTGAAGTCGCGCGGTGAGCTAAAATCCTTCGGGGGACCGGTGAAGCCATCGAAGTCCGAACCAAAGGCGACTACGTCCTCGCCTCCATGCTGAATCAGGTGGTCAATGGTCTTGAGCAGCACTTCTTCGGCGTACTTGGCAGGCGGATTCTCGATCCAGTAATCCATGAAGATAAAGCCTATCACGCCCCCCGTGCCGGCGATTGCACGGATATCCTCGGGGGTCGGGTTCATGGAATACGGCGCATATTCGTACACGCCTACATGGGTAAACACCAGCGGCCGCTTATGCGCCGAACCCTGCTGCAACGCATACATCTGCCGGCGGCCAGCGGGAGTGGCATGGGTAAGGTCGACAATCATGCCGAGCTCGAACATGCGCTCGGCCACCGCGAGGCCAAAATCCGTGAATCCGAGAGATTCGTCGAAGCCGCTCTTACGCAGGCCAGCGGCGCGCAGCAAGAGCATCGGGGGGAAGCCCTGCACGCAATGTGCCGCCTCGTTCGGATAGAGGTGCGCGATGGTGAGGTAGGCCGCGCCACGGTCGAACAGCTTGTCGACATTCTCGATCTTGCCATTGAGTGAATGCCCCCCCTCAACGGCATGCACCATGGCCAGCTTGCCAGACGCCATAATCTCGCGCATCTGGCTGTACGAATAAGCGATATCGAGCACATCGCCCCGGCGCACCTTGGCTTCCGCGACCTGTTGCTCGAAGAGATCCATGCAGGCGAAGGTCATGGTATCCGGCTCGGCGTCCATCATGCGGCGCAGGGGCGGAAAAACATATTGCAGCGCCCGCAAGGCGGGGAAAAGTTCCCGAAAACCACGCTCGATAACATAGGTCGCCATGAGCAGGGACGTCACGCCGCCATCGATCAGGGCATCCAGATCGGTGCGCATGCACAGCGGAAACCACGCCTTGGGCGCCGTGTGCTCCTTCCAGAACTTGCGCTGGAAGAGATAGGTTTTAAGCATCGGGTGCGCGTGCAGGTCGATCACCCCGAGTTCACGGCTGCCCAGCGGTTCGACGGTCACCATGGCGGTTCCTTTCCTCCACACCCCGTATTCGCGACAGCGTAACGCACGGGCTTGTAGCATGTTCCACGCAACAACCCAACTGACTTTCTTCTCATTCCCTGCAAATCATCCGGCACATGCAATCACGGGACTATAAGGCCGCCGGAGTCCACGAGTTACGGCATTTGCCTGGCAATTGCGGCGTACGGATTCTTAGACGCGGCTCAGGCGGCCGCCGCCTGTACAGCCCTGTACCGCGGTACTTGTGGGTAAACACAAGAACTGCGTGCTGGACCGCCGTCATCCTTCTAAGGTTTCGCCACCTGAGCAGCGCATACCACGTTAAATACGAATTGCGGGACAATGTTCTTTACAAATTAACCGTTTTCGTGTATAACATGCATACGTTGCGTGGTAAGGCCCTATCAGCGCAAAAACGTTTTCGGGGACTGGGATGCCATAGAGCGGATCGGCAATGGGGCGCTCAACGCCGAAGAAAAGGAGGTCGTCGGTAGTTGTTGGAAGTGTTTCTGCAGTGTTTCTGTCCTGTTAACGTTTTTACTTTCCAAGAGGAGTCGCGGTATGAGAGAGAATAGGCATGGCTTTACGCTCATCGAGTTGCTTGTGGTCATCGCCATCATCGGCATCCTGGCGGCTATTCTGCTGCCGGCGCTGGCCCGTGCCCGGGAATCGGCGCGGCGCGCGAGCTGCCAGAACAACCTGAAGCAGTTGGGCATTATCTTCAAGATGTACGCCAACGAGGATCCGGGCGAACGCTTCCCGCCCATGTGGGTCGAGCTCAATGCACCGAAGTATGACTGCGATGCGTTCGAAAACAACACCGCACAACCGGGCACGGCCTCCCCGAGTTCCTTCGGAACCGTCGCCGAGGTGATGCCCAATCTCGGCACCATCTATCCGGAGTACCTCACCGATCCCAATGTGATGATTTGTCCGTCGGACGCCACGCTGTCGCCCGAGGACTGGACCACCCCCAACGGGGATCTTTACTTCCATCTCGTCTGTGAAGGCACGGACGACAAGGGCGCCGAGGCAGGCCAGGACAGTTATCTCTACTTCGGCCATGTATTGGAGCGGACCGATCCCGACGACCCGACGGCCAACGGCAGCAGCCTTGGTATGGGCGATGGCCTAATCTCCGCACAGGTGGCCGCGTGGCAGGTCAAGTGGCAGGAAATTGAGCTGAACAACAACGACAACAACGTGATCGACGAGGATCTGAATGTTTCTGGCGAGCCAAGCGCGATCCTCGGCTTTCCCGATGGCGGGCTCGGCAATGGCGGGAGCGACACCATCTACCGGCTCCGGGAGGGTATCGAGCGTTTCCTGATTACCGACATCAACAATGCTGCGCGGACAGCACAGGGACAGTCGACCGTGCCCATCATGCTCGATATCGTGAGCACCAGGCCGGAAGACTTCAACCACGTTCCGGGCGGGTCGAACGTGCTGTACCTGGATGGCCATGTGGACTTCCTGCGTTACCAGGAACAGGCAAAAGGCCCTGTGAACGCGCTTGTTGCACGTCCGATCGGCGCCTCCATCCGATGATCGAGCCTCACTGGGCATAGTCGAAAGACGGCCCCATACCATAATCACGCACGAAAGGCAGGGCGTCTTCAAGATGAAGGCGCCCTGTATTCTGCTTGGGTAAGGCAATGTGCGCTACCCCGATGACCACGCGGACGTACCCGGTATCCCGGCGACTCGCCGATGCCGCGCGGTTGGGCTACAGTAGCCGACTTCATCGCAAAAACGCGCGTGCCAACCCTTTACGTGTCACTCATCCAGTACGTGCCGTACTTTTGACGCCAAGTCTTTTACCGAAAATGGCTTCTGGATGAAGTGGCCGCCCGCGTCAAGCACGCCGTGATGGGCGCCGGCATTGGCCGTATAACCCGACATGAACATGCGTTTCATCTCGGGGCAAAGGGATACAAGGTTTTTGGCCAGGTCCCGGCCGTTCATTTCCGGCATAACCACGTCGGTGATGAGCAGGTGAATTGCACCGGCATGTTGCCGGGCCAAACGAATGGCCTCCCCGGGCGTGCTTGCCGCCAGTACGTTATAGCCATGTCTTTCCAGAATCGTGGTAACCATTCGCAAAATCGCCAGCTCATCTTCCACCAACAAGATGGTCTCGTTGCCATCCGGCGCGGCTTGTGCCGGACCTTGCTGCGGGATTGTTTCCACGGGCGTGTGGTGCCGGGGCAGATAGACCTTGAAGGTTGTTCCCTGGCCCAGCTCACTGTACACATTGATAAAGCCGTTGTTTTGTTTGACCACACCATAGGTGGTAGCCAGGCCCAGGCCGGTCCCCTTCCCTATCTCCTTGGTTGTAAAGAAAGGCTCGAACAATTTGTCCTGCGTTTCCTTGTCTATGCCGTGGCCGTTGTCGCTCACCATCAGTAACACATAAGCCCCCGGCGTAAAGCCCATGTGATGGACGCAGTACTCTTCATCGAAGATCTTGTTTTCCGTCTCGATGGTTATCGTGCCCACCCCCGCAATGGCGTCTCGCGCGTTAACGCACAGGTTGGCAAGAATCTGGTCGATCTGGCCGGGATCCATTTTGACCGGCCACAGGTGCACGCCCGGATGCCAGGCGAGTTGGATATCTTCCCCGATTAACCGGCGCAGCATCTTGAGGAGCCCCGCGATAGTCTCGTTCAGGTCGAGCGTCCTCGGGGCGATGGTCTGTTTGCGCGCAAACGCCAGCAATTGCCGCGTGAGACTGGCGGAACGCTCGGCCGCCTTGCGGACTTCCTCGAGGTCGCCCCGGAGTGGGGCGGTCACAGGCGTCTTTTCGATCGCCATCTCGGTGTAACCCAGGATAGCGCCCAGCATGTTGTTGAAATCATGGGCTACGCCACCCGCCAGCCGCCCGACAGATTCCATCTTCTGGGACTGGCGAAGCTGCGCTTCCAGCCGGATTTCCTCTGTGATATCGCGCTTCACTGCCACATAGTTCACGATCTGTCCCGAATCATCCTGAATCGGCGAAATTACGGACTCCACGGTGTATTGCGTGCCATCCTTTTTCTTGTTGACGAATCGCCCGCGCCATGTCGCCCCGCGCGTCAGCGTGTCCCACATAGTGCGATAAAACGCTTCGTCCTGTTCACCGCTGTTCAGAATGCGCGGGTTCTTCCCGATGACCTCCTCGCGCGCGTACCCCGTAACCGTGGTGAAGGCGGGGTTCACATACTGGATGGCAGGCTGGGTATCGGTGATAACAATCGTCTCGCTCGCCTGCTCGATGGCCATGGCAAGCCGCTCGCGCTCGGCCTCCGCCTGCTTGCGCTCCGTGACGTCCTGAGCGTTCAAGTAAACATGGACCGGGTTCCCCATGTCATCCATTAACAACTTCGCCCGATTCTCAATCCGCTTATACGTGCCATCACGGCAAACCGTGCGCGTTTCCAACTGCTTGCTTTGTGCTCCCTCTGCTAAAGCGTCATAGAATGTTTTTTCTGTGCGGTCCCTGTCGTCCGGATGCACGAATTCGAAACAGTTGCGTCCGATAAGCTCCTGCGGGGTATATCCCAAGATATCGGTATATCGATTATTGCAATATATGTAACACCCTTCCAGATCAAGAATAGCGATCAAATCGAACGCATTTTCAGTGATCGATCGGAAGCGTGCTTCGCTCTCGCGCAGTGCGTCCTCGGCCTTTTTCCGCTCGGTGATGTCGGTCAACACCCCCTGCACCCCGGCCGGACGTCCGTCCTTGATTATGGGCCGGGCGTTGGTCTGCACCCACACGTAGCGTCCATCTCTGGTCATGTAGCGGTACTCGGAAGGTTCGATAATCCCCGCCATCACCTTTTTGAACTGTTCAATACGACCGTCCAGGTCGGCCGGGTGAACAAATTCGACAAAAGAGCGCGCCATCATATCGGCTTGGGTATAGCCGCCCAACAGCTCGATATTGGGCGAGACATAGGTGATTCTGGCGTTCTCATCCAGGATGTAGAGGATTTCCTGCGTGTTCTCGACGAGGCCGCGATATTTTTCCTCGCTCTCACGCAGCGCTTCCTCGGCCTTCTTCCGCTGGGTGTTTTCCCGGGTCAGATCTTCGATCAAGTTGATGTATGCATTCCGGGATTCCCGCAATTGGTCCACGGTAGCTTCCAAGTCCCGCAGCCGTTCATCCGCCAGGTCTTCGATAGACGCGCGCTCTTGTTCCATTTTTTTCTCGAGGGCCAGGCGTTCCAACACAACCGCGAGCATCTGGGTTGCGTTGTGGAGCAAAGTCTTTTCTTCGTTGGACAGCGCCGCCGTGTCAGTCAACACGATGTACCCGTACGCTGCATTCCAGGTAGCGATGGGAAAGCAGTACGCTGTTCCATCCGGCTCCTTGTCGGCATATTGGAAAGTCCGGGGGACAAACAGGCTGCCGATACTTTCCAGAAACAACGCCCGGATTTGCTGCTCGCAGCGCATCTGCGAAAGGTTGAGCAAAAGCAGAAAGAGATCATTCGGTTGATTCATGCACCCTCCAGCACATGCGTTCACGTCACCGCCTGCTTGGCGGCGGCACGGGCAGCGGAGTGCGCTCGCCCCATAGCCTACTGCGCAAGAACGGTGGCCTCGCACTCGGGACAGTAGCCATGGGAGAAGTTGGCCTCGGAGTGCTTGCGAATGTAATCCTCGACCTGGATCCAGTAGTCCTGATCATCACGCACTTTCTTGCAGCGCGCGCAAATGGGGATGATGCCACGTAATTGCCGGTTTTCCTCGACTTGCCGCCGCAAGGCGTCGCGCTGTTGCGTCAGTTCCCGCTGCTTGATGAGCAATGCCAGGTGCGTCTCGACAAGGCTTGTGAACTGCTGTAGCACAGCCTGGTGCGCGCCGCTGTACGCGTTCGCTTTGTTGTCCTGGGCGCATAGTGTGCCGAAGACAGCGCCCGAGGGCCAACGGATGGGAAATCCCAGATAGGCCACCATGCCGTGGGCAAGCTCGGGCGCATTGTTCCAACGATCGCTCGTGCGCGCATCGGGCACGATTACCGGCGCTTGCTCCTTCACCACCGCTTCGCAGTAGTGGTTGAGCAAGTTCACGCGCTGTCCCGCCGCGTAGGGATTTTCCGCCGTCTCACTGGCGCGCAATACCTCAATCTCCGGTGCCGCGACCCGGGTAATGAGGGCGGTGGGCACCGCCAGCACCTGCGCCATGGCCTCGACGATACCCTGCCACTGTGTAAGCACTTCCTTGGGTATCTTCAGGTCGTTCGGGGGCGCAATCGGGTGATAAATGCTCATGGGGCGCACTCCTCCTTGAAACCACATGGCAATATACAACATTTTATTGATTCGCGCAAGCGGACTGCGTGCTATGTGGCATACGCTTATTCGCCTTCCCGGATAAGGCCGTGGTAACGGCCCATCCAATACGGCAATGTGAACACCGTGCCACTTGCCAGCGTGCGGCCATCCCCGCCGTAGTCGAGCCGCCACGGGTCGGTATTCCAGTGGTTGAAGTGCCGGTTCTCGATATCGAGCACCTTGCCGTCGACGAGGTGGCCCCGGCCCGTGCTCATGGGGTCGTAGGGGTCCACGGCCTGCTGCCGCCGCAGGGGCACGATGTCGATCCGGTGGCTGTTGCGCAGGGGCCAGTTCAGCCGATCGAGCGGAAAGTTCTCGAGCGTGTCCATGCTATCCGCGAGCCAGCCGTCCCACGGATCAATGGGATGCGTGCCCCAAGGGTTGGTGACAGACTGGCCGCGGCCGTGCACCGCGTAGGCGAAATGGAAGAAGGGATTCTTCTCCGGCTGGACGATGGTCCAGTATTTGTAGAACGAGTAGCGCAGCCGCTTGCGCATGGCTTCGTCGGGGGCGTACTTCATGAAGTTGTAGTAGCACATGATGGCCATTTCGTCGTCGGACTGGTTGCCCGAGCCGACGCCGAACTGGACCTTTGAGACCATGGCGTTTTGCGCGTAGCCGTATTCGTCATCGAGCATGCGAATGGCCTCGGCGTATTTCTCATCCCCGGTCATGTGGTGAGCCACAGCGAGGTAGGAGAGGATGCTGAGCGACTTCAACCCGCGCTCGACATACCAGTTGGGGTCGTGGTTGAGGGCTTCCGGCGCATAGACCGACCAGCGGGTGGGCGTACCGTCGTGGTCGACCAGGTACCAGCCGTGTTCCATGAGGTGGTCCGTGAGGCGGCGCACTACCTCGACGACGCGGTCCTTCTCCTCGGGGGTCTCGGCGACGAGATCGTAATACAGCGGGTAGAAGAAGTAGTGGCCATCGAGTTCGTCGGAGCTGGTGTCGGTTTTGAAGTACCAGTCGCCATCGGCGCTCTTGGGCCAGCGCGGCTCGTAGACCTTCCAGAGGCTGTCGCCGGTTTCCCTTTTCTTGATGTCGTGCTCGACGCGCCCGGTGTTCGGATCGGGGTGATCGATGGGCAGCACCGTGCGGGCCACATAGCCCTCGGGCGGACTGTGCTCGGCATCCTGGGTGACTGTTTGCAGGAAGCGCAGCGCTTCGAAGGCCTCCGTGGCGCGCTCTTTGTGGCCGGGTTTCCGGGTCACGGCGTATGCATAGCACTGGCTTGCACCCCACATCCCCGTCCACAGCCCATCGTTGTCGCTGTCACTCTTGTGAATTTCGCTGTCGAGGTTGCCGGCCTCGGCAAGCCGCACCTCGGAGGTGTAACCGAAGGGCGTGCGTTTGATGTAGTCCTCGACCTGTTGCTCGTAAAAGGCGGCCTTCTGCGCCAAAGTCATGGGCTCATACCGCAGGCAACCAAGGCCTTGCGCCGTCGCAAACCATACGGTGCCCTCGCCATCCACGGCGATGTCGTTTACATGGTCGTCCGGCATGTAGCGTGGCCCCTGGCGATAGTCGAACCCCACCCCCTCTCGCCAGCGAATAGCACCAATCTCCGTACCGAACCAGATGTCATTGTTGGGCGCCACGGCCATGCCGGTGAACTGGTTGAAAGGCAGGCCGTCCTCGCCGCGGTAGAAGGCCCAACCGTCTTCCTCGCTGTGCCGTGCCACGCCCGCCTGCGCAGCGATCCACAGGTTGCCGTCGTGGTCGAAGGCCGCCGCCGCGATGGGGCCATGCCCCCAGGGCAGGCCGTATTCGTCACGCACGGGCATGCGCTCCCACTTGTTCACCGTGCTTTCCCGGAAAAGGCCGCCATCCGTCGCCGCCACAACCACATGCGGCATGGCACTCTTGGCCGTCCAGGCCACGCCGGCTTCGTCCTTCTTGCCCTCGGTCTGCGCGAGGTCTCCGCTCTCGGCCACGGCGTTCACGCCCCTATCTTCCCCGAGTAGTTCATTCAGCGGCGCGGGATCGCTTTCATTGGGATCTCCCGGATGCGACAGCTTGAAGAGGCCCTGGTCCGTGGCCACGTAAGAATACGTGCGCCCCTCGAGCGGCAACACGGCGCGCACCGCGCCTTCGGGCAATACCACCGAAATGACTTCGCCCTCAGGACGCGCATGCAACTGTCCATTCGACACGGCACACAAAACGCCCTCGATGCTTTCTACAAGCGAGGCCGGCCCTTCGGGATAACCGGCGGCTGGTTCCCAGGCATTTCCCGCGCGCTGCGCAACCCCCTTGGCAGTACCGGCGGCGACACCACCGCCTTCCGTGACAGCAAGGCTGTGGACTGCGTTCGCGGGCAGGCCGTCCGCCGTGGTGTAGGTTTCGGCAACTTCCTGCGGAAACTCGCCTGCTATGGCGGGCGGTTCGTCCGCCACGGCAAAGGCGGCGGCCAACGTAAGACAGAGCGTCAAAATCAGTGTCGGGTGATAACGCACGGGATTCCCTCCTGATGTCGGTGTGCAAGAATTGCTTTGAAAGACTCCGCAACGGTAAACGGCTGGACTGCCGCACGTCAAGGTGTGCCAAGAAACGCAATCGGGTGCCATTAAAGGGGCCCAGCCGATACAAGCGCTTTCAGCGGTTACCCTGGACTGCCCTAAACTCACTATGGCGCCTGCCTCATATATCCATTGCCCCGTTGTCCAATGCAAAGGTGCGCAAGACCTCCTCGCTCATGTCCCGCCTCCACCGCCGTCCCCGGTGACATAGCGGTAGTGCCTCGGAAGTTTTTCCGGCTTTATCATGTTTTCTAACGTGGGCTGCGCCCACAACCCAGAAGGGCAGAAAAAACTCCGCAGTTTTCACACTCTATAAAGCATTCTGTTGTAACAGGTTGCCGATGACCTCCGAAATCTTCTTGTCTTTGATTGCGCTTTACGATCTTTAAGGCACTAACGTAATGGGATCTGTCCCTGAAACTTTCATCTCCTGGCCGGCAAAGATGTTTGGATCGGAGGAGGAAATAGAC
>CAZMVU010000001.1:0-231427 GCA_964569295.1 uncultured Nitrospirales bacterium | reverse complement strand
CAGGGAGTTGTATGACGTATGGGAAACGGCTCACGGCAATCGGCTAAAGAATTACGTATCTGGAAGCTTCGCTTCCTCTTCACTGAAGAGCGAAGCAAAGCCCGCCGGAGGCGGATAAACTTCGAAATACAATTGCGTTCCGAAATGGAAATTTCGGAACGGGGGCAAATTCTGTTTCCTTGCCTTCAAGGTTTCTCTGTTTTCTTTCCCCTCTGTGGTACTCTGTGTCTCTGTGGTGCAATATTCTCTTTCCTCTTTCTCCCGCTTCCCTTTGGAAAGTTTCTGGCAATAACCGTAGGTCTCCAGACGGCGCAGGAAAAGTGGAGACCTGAAGGCCGGCGCCGTGACGCGATCAGGAGCCCGGCCACGCTAGCGAATGTTCTCCCTTGGTTTTTGCCCCCGTTCCGACTTAGAATCGTAGCCGTTCAATCCCGGGAGGGAATGGGAGGTCGTGATGGCGGAAGGAAGCAACAAGAGCACGGGTGGGGAGCTGCAACGCTCGATCAACCTGGTGGGTGCGGTGGCGCTGGTGGCGGGTGCGGTGGTGGGTGCGGGCATCTTCGTGCAGGTGCAGCCGATAGCGGCGGGTGCGGGCGGGGCCATCTGGCTGGCGTTCATCGTCTCGATCGTGATTTCGATCTTCGGCGTCATTCCGATAATCGAATTGTCGGGCGCGTTACCGCGTGCGGGGGCGGGGTTTCTGTTCGGCAGCCGGTTGCTGTCGCCCTTTCTCGGCTGGCTCACGTCGTACTGCCTGATTCTCGGCGGTGGCGCCTCGACGACCGTGGTGGCGCTCACGCTGGCGAAGTATGTGCCACTGACGCATGCGCTTGCCGAACACACCCCCATACCCGCCAGTGACCACCTGAACGCGCTCATCGTGTTGCTGGGGTTCTACATTGTGTACCAGGTGGGCATGCGGCTGGCCATGTCGCTCCAGGTACTGATGGCGGTGCAGTTCGTCACGGCGCTGCTCGTCTACGGCATAGCCGGCCTGTTTCATGTCGAGCTGGATGCCGCGCTCGTGCCGCATGCGGGGGCAGGACCGTTTATCGAGGCGGTGCTCCTGGCCTACGCCACGTGCATGGGCTTCCAGGTGATCGCGGAGATGGGCGAGGAGATCAAGGACGCCCGGCGCAACATTCCCCTCGCGCTTATTCTTGGCGGGGTGGTGGTAGCCATCATCTACATTCTGGTGGGGCAGGTCTACATCAGCACCCAGCCGCTGCACGCGCCCGGCGCGTTCGCGGCGTTTCACCAGCCGCTGACGGAATCGGGGACGCCGTTCCTCGGTCCCTTCTGGCTGCGGTTTCTGGGCTTTGGCGCGGTCACGGCGGGGCTTACCTCGCTCAACGCCGCCGCCCTCGCCATTCCGCGCGAGTTCTTTGCCCAGGCCCGCGACGGCGTGGGACCGGCGGTGTTGGCCCGGGTGTCGCCGCGCACGCACTCGCCCAACAACGCGGTCACGCTGTTTTTCCTCTTCGTGGTGCTCCTTATCGCGGGGGGGCAAGGGGTCGATTTCTACGGCCTGGCCGCGGCCATTGGCATTTTGTCGGTGTCGAGCATGTTGAGCCTGGCGGCCCTTCGTCTGCCCCGGGTGTATCCGGAGCGGCATGCGGGGGCGTATATCCAGTTTTCACGCACTACGCTGATTCTCTGCGCCGTAATAACGATCGGCGTGTCACTGGCGATGGGCATTGTGCTTGCCCTCGAGGCGCCCGTGGTGGTGGGGCTCTATGCGGTGTGGCTGGTGCTGGCCGTGGTGCTGTACCTCGTGTATACGCGCCGGTTCACACCCGAGGACTGGGCGCGGCTCGAGGATATCCCCGGCAAAGACGAAGACACGCCGGCTCCATAACGCCATATCCGTATGCCGCGGACGATTCCCGCCTCGCGGTTCGAAGCCAATAGCAGGAGTAGTTGCCATGTTTGATCCCGTTCACATCCCGGACAGCAAGGAAGACCTTGACCGCTACGAGGTGGACCACATCTTTCATTCGTGGTCCTTTCAGCCGCGCCAGTCACCGCCGCGCGTAGTGGGTGCGAAGGGCATTCGCTTCGAGCTCGAGGACGGCCGCACTCTGCTCGACTTCAGCTCGTGCTTTGTGTCGCACAACATCGGCCATCAAGACGAACGGGTGCTCCAGGCAATCAAGGACCAGGCGGATGTGCTCACGTCGTTCGCGCCCAGCTTCTCGACGAAGCCCCGGGCGAAGCTGGCGAAGCTGCTGGCGGACATCACGCCCGGGGATTTGTCGCGCTGCTTCCTCACGATTGGCGGCACAGAGGCGAACGAGGCGGCCATCAAGATCGCGCACCAATACACGGGCCGGCGCAGCATCATCAGCCGCTACCCGACGTACCATGGCGGCACGGCGACGTCGATGACGGCCTCGGCCGGCGACCCGCGCAACTGGTTCCAGGTGCAGGGCGGCACGGGTTTCATCCGGGTTCCCCAGCCCTATCCGTACCGGTGTTTCTTCGGCACGTCCAACCCGACCGACTGCGCCATGCGCACTGTGGAATACACCGAGCGGGTCATCGAGATGGAAGGCGGCGACCGGCATGTGGCGGGAATTATCCTCGAGCCGATCACCGGCGCCAACGGAGTCATTGTGCCGCCGGATGAATACCTGCCCGCCCTGCGCGAAATGTGCGACAAGTGGAACGTGCTCATGATCTGCGATGAGGTCATGACCGGGTTCGGCCGCACGGGCAAATGGTTTGCCGTAGACCACTGGGGCGTGGTGCCGGATATCATGACCTTGGCGAAGGGGATGACCTGCGGCTACGCCCCCCTCGGTGCGACCATCGTGCGGCGTGAGATCGGCGAGCGGTTCAAGGACCAATTCTTCGGCCATGGTGCCACCTACGCCGGCCATGCGTTGGGGTGTGCGGCGGCGATGGCGACTATCCCCATCTACCATATGGACGGGCTCATCGAGCGTAGCGCGGCGTTGGGCGAATACCTGCTGGATCAGTGCCGCGTATTGCAGGAGAAGCACCCATGCGTGGGCGATGTGCGTGGCAAAGGGTTGTTCGTCGGGCTGGAACTCGTGAAGAACAAGGAGACGAAGGAGCCGATCATGCCCTACGACGCGAAGGTGCGGCCCGGCATGAACCCGAAGCTCGAAGTGGCGAAGAAGCTGATGGAAGGCGGCATGATGGCCATGGCCGCGAACCCCGGCAACAGCATGGCGCTTGCGCCGCCGCTTATCGTCACGAAAGACGAGATCGACGAGGCCATCGGCATTCTCGATGTGGCGCTCAAGGAGGCGGACAAGTATTGCGTGTAAGGAGACCTACGCCGCCAGGGCCGGCTTGATGATCTTGCCTTCCCGCAGCGCGATATCGATGATGGGGCGCGTGGTATGGGCGACGTTTTTCCATTCCTTCACGCCGCAGGGAATGGGCTCGATGCGCTCGCCGGACTTGATGCGTGCGGCCCAGAGCTTCTGCTTGGTGGCCATGCCACGAGAGATGTCGAACCCGGGAGCAATGACGACCAAGTCGATGTCGTTGCATTCGTGGGTGTCTCCGCGCAGGTGGGAGCCGAAGAGAATCGCACGTTCCGGGTGTATGCCGAATTGCGGAAGCAGGGCCAGGTACTGACGAACAATGGCCATAATTGCTGGATCAGCCATGTCTGTACCTCTTGGTTGAGACCCTGCTTTGAGCGTAACGCAGGAAGTCTTTCTCTTAAAAAAACGAGCGGACGGATCAGTCCGATCGGTCTGATCGGTCCGATCCGTCCTATCTTCAGAATCACAGTTCCTCTTGAGGGGCAACCAGAGGAACGCGCAGTTCCTACGCCTCCTCGAGCACAGTGTAGCCCATGGCGTCGGCGAGTGCGTAGACCGGTTCCTTGAGGTCGCCGTAGGTGGTGACCCGGTGCCAGCCATAGCGGTGCCACTGGGTGTACAGCTTCTCGAAATCGCCCACGGGTTCCGCGCAGAGCTTGGTGCGGCAGGCACGGTCGTTGCGGTCGTTGTCGACGGCCTTGCCCTGGTGCATCAGGATTTCCTTGTGCTCCGGAGAGAACTCGAGACTGGTGGTCATGTAGCCCAGCGGCAGGATCGAGCGGACCGAGGCACCCTGCCGATCCTCGGAGTGGGTGAGAATCTCGAAGTTGTTCGAGGCCCCGTCCGGCCCGAATACGCGGTTCGAGGCGACGCAGTGCGCGTAAATGATCTGGCGCTTCGCCATGTCCATCACCGGGTCGGAGATATAGCCCGGCCGCCCGCCGGTCATGATATTCGCGACAATCATGGTGCTGGTCGAGCGGATGTCGCACTCACAGGCACCGATCAGGCCCTCATTGCACAACTCGTGAAAGCCCAGGCACGGATAGGCGTGGATGTGCCCGCCGTAGAACCCGCCCAGGCAGTTGATCGTGATGGCGTTGGCGTCGTGGTGCTCGAGCACTTCCTTCATGCCGAGGTACATGGCTGCGGAATTCTCGAGGGTTTCGCGTGATACATCTTCGACGAGCCAGGCTGCCCGTTCCCACTTGTCGGCCACTGCCTTCGATTCGTCCTTGTCGGCCTTTTCCCAGGCTTCGTTGACTTCGGCGAAGGTGACCCACTCGAGTGGAATGCCGAGGTATTCCTCATCCGGCTTTTCTTCCTGGTCGCGCACGGCGAGAATCCGCGAGGCCTTCATGCCGGCGAGGGTGTCTTCGGCGGAAAGGGGCTTCATGGGATCCGGGATACAGCTCAGGTCGCCGGCGGGCTTCGTGTTCTCTTCGCGCACGCGCGCCAGGGCCGCGGCGAAACCGTTCGGGTTGTTGTTCTTCTTGATGGGCGCAAAACACTTGACTGCCGCCACCACGTCGTCCAGTTTCGATGACGCGATGAAACCGAGGTTGGCGGTGTCATCGGCGAGGAATTGCGCGGTGTACACGAGGAAGCCGCCGCTGCCCGCATAGGGGAAGTCGACATACAGCGTGGGTTTGCCCGAGGCCGCGATGGTCTGCACCACGCGGTTCCAGCAGTTCATCTGATAGACGATGTAGCCGTCGATGTCCTGGTCTTCGTCGTCTGCAAGAATCTTTTGGGCCTGCTCTTCACCGGCCGCCATGGCCGGACGGAACTCGGCCTTCGGAAATGCGCGTGTCAGCGTGTTGGTGATCTTTTCCATGACCGGACGGAAGTCGAATCCCACGTTCGGCCAGTCGGGCCCGGGCTGCACCTCGTCATGGAGCGAGTACAGAATTCGCAGCCGCAGCTTCTCATCGCTTGCGGCACGGGCCACCTTTTGTGTCCCCAACCCCACGAGCGCACCACTGCACGCGGCGGCGCACCCGGTGGCGATAAACCCACGCCGGGTCAGGCAATGGGCACAACCGACCGGCAGTTTCCCGCTTGAAGAGTTTCCACTTTTCATGAGTGCTCCTTTTTACCCCCTGATCCCCGGAAGGGTTGTTCTAATCCTGTTACAGTTTATACGTTTGCGCGTTTTCCGGCAATAGGTTTGCCATATTCTGGCGGGGCGCGGCTTGCCTTGCGCGGCCGGGTCTGCTACACCAAGGCCCCATGAACCCACAGTTGCTCGATAAGGTATGTTGTCCCGGCTGCCGCGGCGTGTTGGAAGGGGGGGGCGGTGCGGAAGTGCGCTGCGCGGCATGCGGCGCGACGTATGCTGTGCGCGATGGCGTTTTGGATCTCCATCCGCAGCCGAGCCATGGGGCCGCCGAGGAGATGGCGGCCCATGAAGCCATGGAGCGGCGGTGGCTTGCGGAGGTGGTACCGCCGGCGCTGCGCCCGCTGGTCACCGGCGAAGCGGGGCTGGCAAACTTACTGGCGATGCCGCACTGTGCGCACCCGGCATTGATCGCCGCGGTGCCGGACATCCGCCGGGTGCATGAAATGGCGGATGACTTTTACGAGCTGTTGCACCGCCTGCAACTGCACGGTAGCGAGCATGTGCTCGAGGTGGGCGCCCACCTGGGTTGGGCTGCGTATCGCCTGGCGCAGCGTACCGGCTACGTCGTGGCATCGGACATCAGCCATCAGCTTGCCATCGCGCAGGGCTTTGTTGACCACGGCCCCGCATTCGACCGCGTATACTGCGACATGATGGACTTACCCTTCAGACCGGACAGGTTTGATCTCGTGTTCGGAGTGGCCGTGGCACACCACGCGGATGATCTGGTGCGTCTTTTTAGTCAGTGCCACCGCGTATTGCGCGTGGGAGGGCGTGCGGTCTTTTTCGCGGAGCCGGTGGCGGCCGTGGGCGATGCGTCCGCCAAGGCGGACTTCGGTGTGGAAGAAAAGGCTTTCGGCGTGCAAGAGCACATCTACACCATCGACGAGTATTTCACGGCTGCGAAGGCTGCGGGTTTCACGCCGTCGGTGCTTCCGCTCACCGGCATCCTGCGCGAGTCGGGCCGCAAATGGCCATGGGTACGGCGGGTATGGCGGGCGTCGTTGCGCAGCGGCATCGGTTATTGGGCGCCGTTCACTCGCAGCCTCTACCCGCGTATGCTGCGGTATTACCCGCGCCTTCCCTTTCCGCGCTTCGCATTGGTGCTGAGGCGCCGCGGCTGAACGGCACCGGGGTATGCTGTCCCGCGGCCCGAATAGCGCGGCTCCGCGAACCGGTTCACGGCGCCAAGCTGCCAAGCCTGGCGCATTACGTACCTTGTGATCACGGGGCCCTGCAATGGCCTTGCCAATCATCCGGCCCTGCGTGGCCTCATGTTCTCCGCAAACGGCGGAGAGCGCCGTGTCCGTCAGTGCGCCGCCACCTGCACGGCACAGCGGCGGACGCCGGCAATCGGAATAGCGAACACGCCCTACTTCTGTTTCGCCATGGCGAGCACATCTTTGGGCACTGGGCCATACGGCTTGACGTCGCTGGCGAGGCATGCTTTCACGATCGACTTGACTTCCGAGGCGTTCATGCCCGCCGCCTTCGCTTCAGACGCGACCTCGTACAAGCGCCCTGCAATCTCGCTCCACGTAGACTCCTGGCACTTTTCCCGCGCCTCCTTCGCCACGAACGCCCCCATGCCGCGCCGCGTGTAGATCAACCCCATCACCTCCAGATCGCGGAACGCCTTCGAGATGGTGTTGAAGTTCACGCCCAGGCGTTCGGCAAGTGCTTTCGAGGTCGGCAACTGGTCGCCGGGTTCCAGTTTCCCGGAGGCAATGGCGAATCGCACCACGTTTTCAACTTGCACGAACACGGCCACGCTGCTGTGGATGTCGATGCTATCGTAGAGGTCGAGTGATTTTAGCATGTTTCGCTTTCCTTTTCGGTGTGTCTCTTCTGGTTCAGGCGCCCTATCCTTTTTGGAAGTGGCTCTAATCTTATCTACACTACAGGTACCGGATGGGGTATTGCAATTCCTAATTCTATAGGCACGTGTCGTAAAGGTACCTGGTGCTCGCGGGGTGGAAGTAGCGCCGGGTAAAAACGGGATAATTGTTGAGCCGTCTTCTGTGCGTTCATAAGATGGGCTTTGCCCACAACCCAAGGATGGGAAGGCGTGTTCCCTGGTTGTTGGTTCATGGTTTTGGGAGACCTGGGATTACGAGCTGGCGCTTGTTTTCCGGCGTGTCGGGGGCCCTTCGTGCCAGGCGGTCCTACTCTGTAACCGGCCGATTTACCGGGTTCAAGCGCGCGGGCGCTTCTCCCTCGAAACGCACCACGTAGCCGCTGTCTTTATCGGCCTCGCCGGGCGGAAAATCCGTCGTGATGATGTGGGCGCCTGAGCGCAGGGCGCGGGACAGGCGGTCGGGTGCGGCACGGATATTCGTATCCGCGCGGGTACGCACATAGTAGCCCTGGCGCACGAGCTTTGCGATGGAATCCGGGTCGGGCCGGTCGTGTACGATGACCGCGGCATCCGGCCGGCCGCGTGATGAATTCACGAACATGGCGCGTCCCTCGAGCGAGGGCCGGTTTTTCGCATAGAGGTCGCGTTCCCGGCCGCGTTCGTGCAGGATGAACATGACCATGCCGCGCACGTCGTCCAGCAGCGGCCAGCCCCGCTCCAGTACCGCCGACTCGAGCGTGGGGGAGCCCCCGCGGATGACGTCCGGCGTGATGAGCATGTCTTCATCGAAGACACTGCGAATCTCACTGTCCAGGACGTCGAGCCCCTCCGCATCCAACGGGAAGATGTCCGGGTCCAACAACAGCGCTTCGGTCTTGCCTTCCAACAGAAAGCTGATGGGCACATGGTCCGGATTCGCCGCGGACCATGCGCGCACCGTGGTCATGCACTCGATGAGCCGCTCGCACGATGTTCCCATATCCAGGGGCGCATGAAACACCCGGAAACCATCGGCGGTATAATGAATGTCGAGTTCGAAGCTGCGCACACCGCGCTCGAGCTGCACGTCGAGAGGGGCATGCGAATAGTCCCAGGCAGAGGCCTTCGGATTTATGGCGTAGGCCAGCTTCATTATCGCGTCGGGCGGCCGCTGGTGGTAGCTGTTATGCGTGCCGATAACCTGAATCTGGTTCATCCGCAGCGTGTCAACGGGGGCATTGTAAATGGTGGCCTGCTGGGCGGCGGCGAACGAACTGGGAAGAAGCAGGAGGACGGAGAATAACATGGCGTGGAGACGGATCATGGTGCGTATTACCCTCGTTTTGGCGTTGCGCATTGGACCGGGCGCCGGCTGGTTGCGTTTCGCCGGGACCATTTGCGCTATTCTTCACAGAACGCGGAGAAAAGCTGCATGTGTATGGAGTACCTGTTTGAACTCTTCGGCAACCTTCCCCGGCAGGGGCCGGGCGACAAGGCCGCGACACACCGGGCATTTGCATGCCTTGGCGACATGCCACCCGGGGCGCGCCTGCTCGATGTGGGCTGTGGCAACGGCGCGCAAAGCCACGATCTGCGTGGCCTGATTGACGGTCGGATTGCTGCGGTCGACATCTATCCGCCTT
This sequence comes from uncultured Nitrospirales bacterium, assembly GCA_964569295.1. Classification (GTDB taxonomy): domain Bacteria; phylum Hydrogenedentota; class Hydrogenedentia; order Hydrogenedentales; family JAGMZX01; genus CAZMVU01. The sequence continues at coordinate 222,523 of CAZMVU010000001.1, read as the reverse complement.
TCGTAGCCCAGGCGCGCGGTGAGCGCATAGACGGGGTGTGTGCTTCCATGACGGCGCTGCCCTTTGCCCGGGAATCGTTCGATGTGGTGTGGTCGGAAGGCGCCATCTATCTGATGGGATTCGCTGAAGGGCTGCGCGCTTGGCGCCGGCTTCTCAAGCCCGGTGGCGGTATGGTCGTCAGCGAAATGTCGTGGTTCACGGACAACGCGCCACAGGAGGCGCGCGCGTTCTGGGAATCCGCCTACCCCGCCATGGGCAAGGTAGAAGACCATTGCGCGGCCGCCCAGGGCGCCGGCTACGAAGTCATCGACACGTTTCCCCTGCCGGTCAAAACATGGTGGACGTCACTCTATGACCCGCTCCTGGAGAAAATGCCGGATTTTCGCGCGCGTCATGCCGGTGATGCCGAAGCCCAGGGCGTCGCCGGCGAAACGGAGCAGGAGATTGCGTTGTTTCGCCGCTACAGCCGTCACTACGGCTACCAGTTCTACGTGCTCCGGAAAGCATGAGGGTCGGTCCAAGGCCACACACGGCCGAGGATGCGCACGGGGTTCTCCTTGGGCGGAACACGCGCGCCAGCCGGACCGCGGATGTGTGCGCGCGGTCGTGTTACAATGCCGCGTGAGGGACCCGCAGGACGTATCGACGGCGCCCGCGCGCTGGCGGTTGCGCCCCCGAAACGCCGCGGTACAACCGCAGATGTCCCGGTCCATTACACTATAGTAAACCCTTTGGCGGCAGTACCCGTAAGGAGAGGAAGTCATCATGGTTACCGCTATCATACTTGCCCATGTAAAACGGAGTGCCATCAATGAGACCGCCCAGGCGCTACTCGAAATCGAAGGCGTTGCCGAGGTCTATTCCATCGCTGGCGAGTGGGACCTCGCCATCATCGTGCGCGCGAAAGACAACGACCAGCTTGCCGACATTGTCACCAACCACTTGCTCAAGCTCGACGGCATCGAGAAAACCACGACCCTCATCGGTTTTCGCGCCTATAGCAACTACGACCTGGACCGTATGTTCTCCCTGGGGTTTGAAGGGCCGGGCGGTTGAATGACGCCCCATACCGGGAGGGTGAAGTGCGCTTGTATTAGCTGATGGCATATGGCATAATCTCGCGACTTCGCGAAAACGGAGCGGTGGTTAGGGATGCGCCGGCGGGCGCTAGGGTCTGTTCCGGCGACCTAACTAACGTTCGGTAGAACATGGGCGCACGCGGGTGCGAGGTGAGCGCGCTTTCTGCTTGGAGGCGCTGCTGAAAGCCTGGTAGGCGTGCTGTACTGGGGTAAACGCGGATGGGCCATCACGTTATCAAGAAAGGGCTCGACCTGCCCATCACGGGCGAGCCGGAACAACGAATCGAAGAGGCGGCCCCGGTGAGCCGTGTCGCCGTCATGGCGGCCGACTATCCGGGCATGCGCCCGTCGTTCCAAGTGAAAGTGGACGACGAGGTGAAGCGCGGCCAGGTACTCTTCGAAAACAAGAAACAGCCGGGCATCCTGCACACGGCTCCCGGGGCCGGGCGCGTGGTGGGTATCCATCGTGGTGATCGGCGCGCGTTGCAGTCGGTGGTCATCGAGCTCAACGAAGCGGAGCGCACCGGCAATCCGGGTGACGCCGACTTCCAGCCGTTCGATGCCTACACCCAAAAGGATCCCGCCCTGCTGGATCGCGATCAGGTTACCGCCCTGCTCATCGAGTCCGGTATGTGGACCGCGATCAAGGCGCGGCCCTTCGCCAAGAACCCGCCGGTTAGCGAGAAGCCGCACGCGATTTTTATCACCGCCCTGGACACCGAGCCGTTGGCGGCGCAAGCCGATGTGGTGGCACAAGGGCGTGAGGAAGACCTGCGTGTGGGCGCGCTCGTGGTGGCCAAGCTCACCGACGGTACGACCTATTGGTGCACCCGGCAAGACACGAAGACCCGCCCCCCCGCCAATGCCGGCATCGAAATCGAGACGTTCGCGGGGCCGCACCCCGCCGGTCTGCCCGGCACACACATTCACCTGCTGGACCCTGTACACCGGGCCAAGAGCGTGTGGTACTTACACTTGCAGGATGTACTGGACATGGGCGCTCTCTTCCGCACGGGCCGGTTGCCCGTGGAGCGGGTGGTTTCGCTCTGCGGACCGCAGGTGGTGAAGCCCCGGTTGCTGCGCACGCGCCTTGGCGCCTGGCTCGACGAACTGATCGCGGGGGAGCTGAAAGAAGGCGAAAACCGCGTCATTTCCGGGTCGGTCCTGTCCGGGCGCATTGCTTCGGGTGAAGTCCACGGCTATCTCGGCCGCTATGCCCGCCACATCAGCGTGGTGCGCGAAGGGCGCGAGCGCGAATTCCTCGGATGGCTCGGGGCGGGCACGGACAAGTTCAGCATCACGCGTGCCTTTGCATCGGCGTTGAACCGATCGAAACGCTTTGATTTTACCACTACCACCTACGGAAGCCCGCGCGCCATGGTGCCCATTGGCATGTATGAGCAAGTGATGCCCCACGATATCCTGCCGACCTACCTCTTGCGGGCGATGGTTGTCAACGATATCGAGCGGGCCGAGCAGCTCGGCTGCCTCGAACTGGACGAAGAAGACATGGCGTTGTGTACTTTCGTGAGTCCCGGGAAGACGGAGTATGGGCCCATCCTGCGCCGCAACCTGGACATCATCGAGAAAGAAGGCTGAGGGAGTCGCCCATGAAGTTCATACGCAACCTATTGGACCGCTCGGCCCCGCTTTTCGAGAAGGGCGGCAAGCTCGAGGTCTTGTATCCGCTGTACGAGGCGCAAGACACGTTCCTGTTCACGCCCGGTACAGTCACCAAGGGCGCGGCTCACGTGCGCGATGCGCTCGACCTCAAGCGCATGATGATCACCGTGGTGGTTGCGCTGGTAGTGCCGGTGATTATGGCCATGTACAACTCGGGCTACCAGGCCAATGTGTACATCGCCGAGCAGGGCGCCCAGGCTTACGAAGGCTGGCGCATTGGCCTACTGCAAGCGCTTGGCCTTGGCATGAACCCGGGCAGCATACTTTCCTGTTTCGTTCACGGCGCCTTGTATTATGTGCCGATCCTTATCGTTACCTTCGCGGTCGGCGGTGGAGTCGAGGTCATCTTCTCCATCGTGCGCAAGCATGAGGTGAACGAAGGCTTTCTGGTCACCGGCATGCTTTTCCCGCTTATCGTACCGCCTACCTTGCCCTTGTGGCAGGCGGCCATCGGCATTATCTTCGGCGTGTTCATCGGCAAGGAAATCTTCGGCGGCACGGGGATGAACATTCTCAATCCAGCGCTCACTGCCCGCGCCTTCCTGTTTTTCGCCTACCCGGCGCAGATCAGCGGGGACAAAGTGTGGATAGCCGCAAAGACCGCGGGCGTGGAAGGCGTGAGCGGCGCCACCGCGCTTGGCCAACTCGCCGATGCCCCGGCCGATGTCATCAGCGCGCCCGTGTCCTTCGTCAGCGAGACCTGGACCTGGTGGGAGGCATTTGTGGGCACCATACCCGGCTCGATGGGTGAGACCTCGGCGCTCGGCTGCCTCATCGGCGCGGCTATTCTCCTGCTTACCGGCATCGCCTCATGGCGGATCATGCTGGGCGTCGTGATCGGCACCCTCGGCACCTCGCTGCTCCTCAATGCTGTGGGTTCCGAAACCAACGCTCTCATGAACATGCCCTTCTGGTGGCACATGGTTCTCGGCGGCTGGGCCTTTGGAACGGTCTACATGGCCACCGAGCCGGTCACCGCGCCCTATACGGAGAGAGCGCGGATCGTTTATGGTCTCCTCATTGGCATACTTTGCATCCTCGTGCGCGTCGTCAACCCGGCGTTTCCCGAGGGCGTGATGCTGGCGATATTGCTTATGAACGTTTTCGCACCGCTTCTCGACCACGTAGCGATTAATGCGAATATCAAAAGGAGGTTGGGCCGTGCAGCAGTATAGCACCGCATGGATATTTGGCTTTGCCTTTCTGATTTGCCTGGTGTGCTCGTTGCTGGTGTCCTTAGCCGCTGTGAGCCTCCACGAGCGCCAAGAGACCAACAAGCGCGCCCACAAGCTCAATAGCGTGCTCGAGGCGGGGCACCTTGTCGAGCCGGGCGCCGCTTTGTCCGCCCAGGAAATCGACGCCTACTTCCAGGCGCCCGAAGAAGGGGTGGAGCAGGAAAAGCCGGTCATCGAGTCGCATGTTGTCGATCTCACGGCGGATGTTGAGACGGGGGAGGACCCGGCATCGTTCGACGAAACGACCGTGGCGCAGTTGGAATTGGAGGCGAACTCGGCCGGGCTCAAAGAAATTCCCGAGAAACGCCTTGTGTTTTTTGTAAAGAGAGGCGGCGAAGTGGACCAGGTCATTCTGCCCGTCGAAGGCAAGGGCCTGTGGTCCACGCTGCACGGGTACATCGCCCTGGAGCCCGACTTGAACACGGTCAAGGGGCTGACCTACTACGACCACGGCGAAACCCCCGGACTTGGCGGTGAAGTGGACAACCCACGCTGGAAAAGTAACTGGGTCGGCCGCGAAATCTATGAAGACGGCGAGGTGGCTGTCGAGGTCATCAAGGGCTCTGCGCCCCCGGCCGAGGAAGCGCCGCACAAAGTGGACGGCCTCAGCGGGGCCACGCTGACCAGCCGCGGGGTATCGAACATGATGCATTTTTGGTTCGGTGAAAACGGTTACGGTCCGTACCTGGACAAGCTGCGCGAACAATTGCAAACCGGGTGAGACCGTAGGAGCACGCGACCATGAAAATCGGCAAGCAAGAACGTGAGGTCCTGCTCGACCCGCTGTTCAACAACAACCCAATCGCTCTGCAAGTGCTCGGCATCTGTTCGGCTCTCGCGGTCACCACGAAGATGGAAACGTCGGTGGTGATGTGCGCGGCGGTGATCTTTGTGCTGGTGGGTTCGTCCTTTGTGGTGAGCCTGCTGCGCAACCAGATACCGCCCAGCGTGCGCATTATTGTGCAGCTTTCGGTCATTGCTTCGTTCGTGATCGTCGTAGACCAGGTGCTCAAGGCTTACCTGTTCGATATCAGCCTGCAACTTTCGGTGTTCGTGGGGCTCATTATTACCAACTGTATTGTCATGGGGCGCGCCGAGGCTTACGCCATGCAGAACGGCCCCTTCATGAGCGCCATAGATGCCTTGGGCAATGGCGTGGGCTACAGTATCATTCTGATCTACGTGGCGTTCTTCCGTGAGTTGCTGGGGTCGGGCAAACTATTCGGCTACAGCATCATGAGTCCCGTCACCGAAGGCGGCTGGTATGAACCCAACGGCATGATGATTCTCTCACCCGGCGCCTTCTTCCTCATCGGCCTGTTCATCTGGGTGCTGCGGGTGTTCAAACCCGAACAAGTGGAGGCCGACTGACCATGGAACACTATCTCGGTATTTTTACGAAAGCGGTCTTCATTGAGAACATGGCACTCGCCTTTTTCCTCGGCATGTGTTCGTTTCTCGCCTGTTCGAAGAAGGTCGAAAGCGCTTTTGGGCTGGGCCTGGCCGTGGTGTTTGTGCTCGGTATCACGGTGCCGATGAACAACATCATCTACAATTACTTTTTGGCCGATGGCGCCATGGCGTGGCTTCACCCCACCCTCACGGATGTGAACCTGAGCTTCCTGGTCTTCCTCTCGAGCATCGGCACCATCGCGGCCATGGTCCAGCTTGTCGAGATGTTCCTGGACCGCTATGTGCCCGCGCTCTATGCAACCCTTGGTATTTTCCTGCCGCTCATCGCGGTGAACTGCGCCATTCTCGGCGCCTCGCTGTTCATGGTCGAGCGGCAATACAACTTTGGCGACAGCGTGGTCTTTGGCCTTGGCTCGGGCGTGGGCTGGGCACTGGCGATAACCGCCCTGGCCGCCATTCGGGAACGCATGCGTTACTCGAACGTGCCGCCCCAGTTGCGTGGGCTCGGCATTACCTTCATTCTCACAGGACTCATGGCCATTGGTTTCATGGCCTTCAGCGGAATCCAGCTATAGTGTGGACGGGTAGGAAGCCCCTGCACCGACAGTCAAACCGGGAGTATTCGGCATGGGCGTAGAAACACTGACGGTCCTTATGGGCGTCGCCATGTTCTGCGGGGTGATCCTGCTGTGTGTGGCCGTGCTCATTGTGGCCAAGGCGAAGCTCGTGGCCTCGGGCGATGTGAAGATCACCATCAACGACGACCCGGACAAGGCCATCACGACTCCCGCCGGCAGCAACCTCCTCAATACGCTGGCCGCCAACCAGATATTCATCCCCTCGGCTTGCGGCGGTAAGGGGAGTTGCGGCGTGTGCAAGGTAGACGTGCTGGAGGGGGGCGGTTCGCTGTTGCCCACCGAAGAGTCGCACATCTCGCGCAAGGAAGCCCGCGAGGGCACGCGGCTCTCGTGCCAGGTGAAAGTCAAGAACGACCTGAAGGTCCGCATCGCCCCGGAAATCTTCGATGTCAAGCAGTGGAAGTGCAAGGTACGCTCGAACCGCAACGTGGCCACCTTCATCAAGGAGTTGGTGCTCGAGCTGCCCGAAGGCGAGGATGTGCCTTTCAAAGCAGGCGGTTACATTCAGATAACGTGCCCGCCGCACCATGTGAAATTCAAGGATTTCGATATCGACGAGCGCTTCCGTGACAGTTGGGACCAGTTCAACCTGTGGGATCTCGAGTCCAAAGTCGATGAAGAAGTGACGCGCGCCTACTCGATGGCGAACTACCCTGAAGAGTACGGCATCATCATGCTCAACGTGCGCGTCGCCACGCCGCCCCCGCGCACCAAGGACATTCCTCCGGGAATTATGTCGTCCTATATTTTCAGCCTCAAACCCGGCGACGAGGTGACCATCTCCGGGCCCTTCGGCGAGTTCTTTGCCCAGGATACCGATCGCGAGATGTGCTTCATCGGCGGCGGCGCCGGCATGGCGCCCATGCGTTCGCACATCTTCGACCAGTTCAAACGCCTGCACACCGACCGCAAGGTGACCTACTGGTACGGCGCGCGCAGCCTCAAGGAAATGTTCTACGAAGAGGACTTCAACAATATCGAAGCAGAGAACGACAACTTCAAGTGGCACATCGCCCTGTCCGAGCCGCAACCGGAAGATAACTGGAGCGGCTACACGGGCTTTATCCACCAGGTGCTGCATGACAACTATTTGCATGACCACCCCGCACCCGAGGATATCGAGTACTACATCTGTGGGCCGCCGCTCATGCTCAACGCCTGTCTCGATATGCTTGACAGGCTCGGTGTCGAGGAAGAAATGATTCTCTTCGACGACTTTGGATAGTCTTCGTATGCCCAAATGCTTCACACGCAGCGCGGTCCTCGTGGCCGCGCTCGCGTTTTGCGTGGCCGGGTGCGGCGCACGCGAGAGCTACCTCGTCTTCCGCGGCGAAACCATGGGTACCACCTGGACCGTCAAGGTAACCGCCCAATTCGATGCCAGGACCGCGAAAAAGATCGAGGAACAGTGCGCCCTCTTGCTCGAAAATGTGAACCAGGAAATGTCCACTTACCGTCCGGATTCGCTGTTGTCCCGGTTCAATGCGCAGGATTCCACAAAACCCTTCCGGGTGTTGCCCAGTCTCACCGAAGTCTTCAAGATCGCGCTCGCCGTGCATGAGCAGACGGGCGGGGCCTTCGACATCACCGTGGGACCACTCGTGAACGCGTGGGGCTTCGGCCCGGAAGCGCGCGCGGACCCGCCCCCCGCGAAGACTATCGAGGCGCTTCGTGAGCGCGTGGGCAGCGGCATGCTCACTGTAACCGAGGCGTCCATCGCAAAATCCCGGCCCGACCTCTACTGTGACCTTTCGGCTGTGGCCAAGGGCTATGCGGTGGATGTCGTTGCGGAATCGCTCGATGCCTTCGACATCACGCGGTACATGGTCGAAGTGGGGGGAGAGACGCGCTGTGCGGGCACGAACCCGGACGGTGTGCCCTGGCGCCTCGGGATCGAGAAGCCGCTCGAAGGCGTGCGTGAAATCGCGAAGGTGGTTCCCCTCGACAACATGGCCATGGCCACCTCGGGCGACTACCGCAACTTCTACACGGCCGACGGCAAGCGCTACGCGCACACCATCGACCCACGCACCGGCTATCCCGTGGACCACATGCTCGCCTCGGTCACCGTGCTGCACCGCGAATGCGCCTGGGCCGACGCCTACGCCACGGGGATCATGGTGCTCGGGCCGGAAGAGGGCATGGCCTTTGCTGAAGAACATGACCTGCCCGTCTTCATGCTGATCCGCGAAGACGACGACACCTTTACCGAGCGCGCAAGCAGCGCCTGGGCGAAATACATGGCGTCTGTTGCGCCCTGATGAGACGGTGGCGCTTTCAGGCCCCCCTTATCGCCCGCTCCGCCCGTTCCGCCAGTTGCCTCCGGTTCAGTTTGATGCCTTGCGCGAGGTCTTCCGGCCAGGGGAGCCAGTGCCGGGCGACCTTGAACTTCGGTAACTGCTCAAGCAAAGCGGCGCGCAAAACCGTGCCATTTGGCATAGAACCATCGGCCATGCGCACAAACGCTGCCGGACTCGCCCCATAGTCAGGATGTGGAACCGGTACCACGACCGCCTCGGCTACTCCCGGCAAGGCACACAAGGCCGCCTCCACCTCCTCGGGCTGCACGTTCTCCCCGCCGGCGAGAAACATGTTGTCCCTGCGTCCGGTCACTGCGAGGTACCCGTCTTCATCGATGGAACCGAGGTCGCCGGTTGGGAACCAGCCATCCGGGGTAAACGGTTTCGTGAGTCTGCCGTTTTGGAGATAGCCGAGAAAAAGCGTTGGTCCGCCCACGGTGATCTCGTCCTCTTCAGCGAGGCACACCGCCCCCGGTCCCAGCGGCCGGCCGCTCGTGAGCAGTTTTTCCAGCGGGTCGCCAGGCCGTGTGGCAGTGATCTGGCTGGCGGTCTCGGTCATGCCGTAACTCGTGTGGATGGGCAGCCCGGCGTTGTGTGCCCGCCGCAGGAGTTCCGACGGCACCGCTGCCCCGCCGAGCAGAACGGCTTTCATTGTGCGCAGGCGTTCGGCGGCCGCTTCGTCTTCGAGAATCCGCGCCAATTGTGCGGGCACGAGCGACAAATGGGTAACGCGCGTATCGTGAATGGCCTCGGCCAGCGGCGCATCCTCCGGTAGCACCACCGCTGCGCCGGCTGTCCAGCACCGAAACAGGATCCCGATTCCGGCGGCATGGTGTATGCCGAGCGAGAGCAGCCAGCCATCGCCCGGTGCGAGTGGCATGTTGGCGTTCGCACGCTGCGCGCTGTGCAGGTGGTTTGCCAGGCTGTGCAATGCGGCTTTGGGCTTACCTGTGCTGCCCGATGTAAACACCAGTGTGGCGGGACGTGCGGCGCTGAGCTGCGGCAAGGAGGGCGTTTCCGCAGCATCTATGACAGTGAAAAGGGGGGGTGTGTTCCCCAGCACGAGGGCAGGACTCACCGATGACAGCAGGTCCCGCCTGTAGTCGTCAGGGAACCACGGGTCCACCGGGCACACGACACCGCCCGCCCGGACAATCCCCATGAACCAGCCCAGGGTGGCCAGCGAGGGCGGCGCAGCAAGACCCACAACATCGCCGGTGCGCAGGCCGCGTGTTAGGAGTTGTAGCGCGTTGCGGTCCACGAGCGCCTCGAATTCGCGGTAAGAGATTGTCCCTTCGTGCGACAGGAGCACAGGCGCATCCGGCGAGGTCTTTGCCGCCGCTGCAAGGGGGCACGCGAAGCGTTGTGTTGTCATACCTTGTCCTGCTTCATCCGGCGCAATGTTCATGTCGTCCATTGACCGGGGACGCCTTATGCCGGTAGGCTCGTAGCCAATGCGTTTCATGCTTCTGGAGGAGTTTACCATGCGATTCGTGCTGATTGCCGTCCTGCTTGTTTGTTGCGCCGTACCGCTCCATGCTGGTGAATGGGATGTTTACGCCGACACCTGGGAAGCAACCGATGCGCTCGGGCGCAAGCTGCCTGGCTATGACGAGACCGGCCCGCCGCGCGCCGACAAGTCGGTGGGCATCTTTTATTTTCTCTGGCTGGGTGCGCATGGGCAGACGGGGCCTCATGACATCACGCAGATTCTCGCCGAAAACCCCGATGCTCTGCAGAAGCCGGATCTCGACGCCTGGGGGCCCGAAAACGCCTTTCACCATTGGGGCGAGCCGCTCTATGGCTATTACCTCAGCGATGATTCCTGGGTGTTGGGTCAGCACGCGCGCATGTTGTCGGATGCCGGGGTGGACGCGGTTATTTTCGATGTTACCAACCAGACCACCTACAAAGAGAATTACGAAGCTTTGTGCAAGGCGTTCGCGCAAGCCGATGAGCTCGGCGGCACGGCCCCGCGAATTGCTTTTCTGTGTCCTTTCTGGGATCCGGGCAAGGTCGTGCAGCGGCTCCACGACGACCTCTACGCCCCCGGGCTGCACAAGGAACTTTGGTTCCAATGGAAGGACAAGCCGCTGATCTTGGCCGACCCGGACAAGTCGCCAGAAGACTTGCGCAATTTCTTTACCTTCCGCAAGCCGGTCCCTTCGTATTTCACCGGTCCCGGCGGGCCGAACCAGTGGGGCTGGCTCGAGGTGTTTCCGCAACATGTCTTCCGCGATGCCGCCGGCAATGCCGAACAGATGACGGTGGGCGTGGCGCAGAATGCCGTGAGCGATCGCCTGGCGGCCTTCAGCGAAGAAGGTGCGCGGGGCCGCAGTTTTCATGACGGCGAGAATCCGGAGAACACAGCGGAGACCGTCGGGAAAGGCCTGAACTTCGCCGAGCAATGGGAGCGCGCGCTGCACGTGGATCCGAGCTTCATCTTCATCACCGGGTGGAACGAGTGGGTAGCGATGCGGCTGTCGGAATTCAATGGCGTTTCCGAGCCGGTCATGTTCGTCGACCAGTTTACACAAGAGAAAAGCCGCGACATCGAGCCCATGCGCGGCGGCCATGGCGACAATTACTACTACCAGATGGTGGCGAATATCCGCCGGTACAAGGGCGTGCGTAAGCAGCCGCCGGCTTCCGGCCCGGTCTCGATACGGATCGACGGGGAGTTCGACGACTGGGCACATGTGATGCCGGAGTTTCGCGACCACGTGGGCGATGCCGTCGAGCGTGAACACCCCGGTTGGGGGGATGATGAACGCTATGTGAACCGTACCGGCCGCAATGATTTTACCCTTATGAAGGTTGCCCGCGATGCGGACAATATCTATTTCTATGCGCGTACCGCGGACTTCCTCAGCCTTCATGCCGCGCCGCACTGGATGATGCTCTTCATCGATAGTGACCGCGATAAGGACACCGGCTGGGAGGGCTACGATTTCATGCTGAACCGGCAGATGCCCAGGCCCCACCGCATGCTTGTGGAGGTGTCTGAAACCGGTTGGAACTGGCAGCGCGCAGGTGAGGCGCACTTCGCCAAGCGCGGCAAGGAGATCGAGTTGGCCATCCCGCGCAGCGCACTCGGGTTGGATAACGATGCGCCCCTGGACATCGAGTTCAAGTGGGCGGACAACCTCGTGCGGGAAGGCAACGTGATGGAATTCTGGGTCAATGGCGACACCGCGCCCCCCGGCCGTTTCAATTACAGGTATTTCGTGGCGCCGGTGACTCCGGAGGCCGTCCCCCTCACGCCCGCGCCCTAACCCCGGCAGGCGCTCACCCCGCGGTTTTCTTGAATGCCGCCGCCACGCGCCATGCGCACCGTTCCCAGCTGTAGTCAATGGCCCGTTTGGCTGAGCGCTGGCGCTCGGCGGGGGTTGTGGGCGGCTCTTCGAGCACGCGGCGCAAGGTGCGCCGAAGCGATTCGGCGCTCTCGTGGTTATAATACACGGGGGCATTGCCAGCTACCTCGGGGATGGCGCCCACCTTGGGTGCGATGATGACCGCCCCCGCACACAGCACATCGAGGGCATCTATGCCGCTGCCCTCGTGCAACACCGGCAAAACGACGGCCGCCGCATGCTGGAAAAGGCCGGCCCGCTGGGCGTTGGGGCAGCGCTCGATTCGCACAACATGGGCCGGCCAGGCGCCGGGTTCCGCATGGCATGCTTCGCCCATGACGACCAGGGTGTGGGGGATATCGCCGGCGAGGTTTTCACAGGCGGCGAGCACGCGGCTGTGGTTCTGGCTGGGGCAGGTGGCGCCGAGCACGATGATATAGGGCGGCGCCACGATGCTCTCGTGGGGCTGGGCGTAGTGCCGCGAGACACCCGGCGGCGCCACAACCATTTTGTCCAGGGGGGCGTCGAACAGCTCGAGGCAGCGGCGCCGCGTGTATTCGGACGGCACCACGATGGCGCGCGCTTCCTGGCAGGCCCGGCGCGCGTGGCGGACCGAAGTGGGGGGGATGCCGCTTTCCCGGGGCGGTTCCCAGGGCCAGGTGTCCAGCACATAGACGCTCATGGGTACGGGTGCCGCGGCAGGAGCCATTTCGAGCGGCGCGAAGAGCATGTCCACCTGCGCGCGCGCTATTGTCTTGGCAAAGGGTCCGCGGCCGACAAGCGCACCGAGCCGCTCAGCGGCCCCCGGCGCGCGCATGGGCACGGTCACCCAACCGGGATAGCTCGCGCGGTCTTCTTCAGGGCAGAACATCACGAAGCGGTCGGCATCCTGCGCATCCCGCAGGGTTTCGAGTACGCGCGTGAGATAATGCCGTTCCCCCGTGACGCAGCAACGCAGGTGAGGCCGTGGTGTGATGACGCCTATTTGCATGGTGCTGGCTGTGTCCTCTTGGACCCAATACGCCTGGAACGTCCACGCTGCCGTATCCTAAACAGCGGGGCGGCCGCGTGTACACTATGCCGCGGCCGCCCCGTGAATCCTGGACTGGGTATGCGTATGCGCGCGGGTCAGCGTTGCGACTGCGCCCACTTCACCAGAATCTTCGCTACTTCCGGACGGGTGAACTCTTCCGGCGGCAGTTCGCCGTTCTTAAGCATCTCACGCACCTTCGTGCCGCTGAGGAAGACGTGGTCCTCCGGGCCGCCGGGGCATGTCTTCTTCGAGGCCATCGAGTGGGTGATCTTCGAGTAGAAGGCGTGGTCAAAAAAGAGGGGTTCGATCTGGAGGCTGCCCTCCTCGAGCTCTTCGAAAATCTCGTGCGCGTCGTAGGTGCCGTAGTAATTGCCCACGCCCGCATGGTCACGCCCGACGATGAAATGAGTGCAGCCGTAGTTCTGGCGGATGAGCGCGTGCATGATGGCCTCGCGTGGACCGGCGTAGCGCATATTCACCGGCATGATCGACAGCATCACGTGTGCGGGGCTGTAATACTTTTCCATGAGCGCGTGGTAGCACTCCATGCGCACCTCGCCGGGGATGTCGTCGCTCTTTGTGGTACCCATCAGCGGGTGGATGAGCAGGCCATCGCACATCTCGAGCGCGCATTTGGTAAGGTACTCGTGGGCGCGGTGGATCGGGTTGCGGGTCTGGAACGCGACAACCCGGCGCCAGCCTTTCTCATTGAAAGCCGCCCGCGTCTGTGCTGGCGGCAGGTTGTAGTCTTGGTGCTCGACGGTGCGTTCTTGCAACACATCGATATCGCCCGCCAGGTACACGGGCCCGTGGCTGTAGGTGTAGGCCACGCCCGGGTGCGCCTCTTCTGTCGTGCGGTAGACCTTTTTCGCGATCTCCTGCTTGTCGAGGCTGAATTTCTCGGTCACCTTGATAATGGCGACCGTGGCGCCCGTTTCATCCTGCAGGGCTACCTCCTCACCCACGCTCACCTTGTCGCCGTCGGCCTGGGAGACATGCAGCAGAATAGGCACGGTCCAGGCCACGCCCGGCTTCAACAGCATGTTATCGAGTACGCTGCGTACCTGGGATTCGTTCATGAAACCGGTCAGCGGGCTGTAAATGCCCTTGGCGATACCGTCAATCTCGAAGGCGGTGTAGCCGTCGACCTGAATTGACGCGAGGGAACCGGCCTTGTCCTGCGCGGCCGCAAGCGCATCGCCGGTCAGGAAGCGGTCCACCAATTGGCCGCCATGGGGTGCGATAGGCATAACATTGTCCTCTCAATGAATAGCGCGGTGATGCGCAATGGAATAGGGGCTCGGTAATCCTGAAGCAGGAAAAGCCTTGCAAGTATAGCAATGCGGCATACAGACGCGCAAATGACGGACCGCGAAGAATCCGCGCGAACGCGTACGGTACACCATAGCCGGCAAGACCAGGGGATAGACGCCGGGGGAATAGGCGGCCGGTGTCTGGTGTTATACAAGATAATTGCCTGGCCCACCTGCCGCACGCATGCGGCTGTCGGTGTGCGGGCCAGAACGGAGAACAACAAGACCTGGGTGAATTGGTATTAGGAGGAGTCTCATGGATACTACACGCAGAGAATTTCTTTTTTCTAGTGGCGGTCTGGCGGCTGCCGGTGGGCTGGCGGCCTCGGTCGCTTCTGGCATGGCCGGTGCAGCGGAGATGGCAGGCGCAGCCACTGAACATAAGCTCCCGGAACTTCCGTACGCCTATGACGCGCTCGAACCGGTAATCTCGACGCGTATCATGGAGCTGCACCACAGCAAGCACCACGCAGGCTATGTGCGCGGACTGAACGCGGCGGAAAAGGCGCTTGCCGAGGCACGCGCCGCCAGCGACTACGGGATGATCGACTACTGGTCAAAGAAGGCGGCCTTCAACGGCGGCGGCCACTATCTGCACAGCATGTTCTGGACCGTCATGGCGCCTCCGGGCAAAGGGGGCGGCGGTGAACCGGCGGGCAAGGTGGCGGAGTTGATTACACGCGACTTCGGCGGGTTCGAGCATCTGAAGGCGCACTTCTCCGCGGCCGCGGGCAAGGTCGAAGGCAGTGGCTGGGGATTGCTCCATTTCCGTCCCATGGACGGGCGCCTCGTGGTGCTGCAGGCCGAGAACCAGCAGAAGCTCACCCAGTGGGGCATCGTGCCGATCATGGGTATCGACGTGTGGGAACACGCCTACTACCTGCAGTACGAGAACCGCCGGGGGGATTACGTGAACGCGTGGTGGAATGTCGTGAACTGGGAAGGCGTCAACGAACGCCTCGATACAGCCATGAAAATGGCGTAACAACGCCGCAAGGCAAGTCACATTCTTCAGGCCGGCGCCGCGCGTGCCGGCCGTTTTCTTTTGGTGTACTGCACGGGGCGTAGCGGGGTTGTACATACAAGGGTGGAAGCGCCCTGCGCGCCCTCCCGTTATCGCTATGAGTCACGCTGTATGCGCCCTTTGGAGTGCGGTGGCTTGCCACCGCTTTTCCCGCAAAGGCCGTGGGTAGACGCTGGCGCGCAAGCCGGGAGAAAAGAGCCCCGTGGCCTCCAGCCCAAGTGGCCTGCTCATGAGCCCGAGAAGGATTCAAGGACACCGCTGGCGACTGTGTACGGTTGCTCTCCCGCCTTGGACAAATGCATGCACTTCAGCCCACGCGCGCAATAGCGGTGGCAAGCCACCGCAGTCCAAAGTGGCGTCAACAGCATGGCCATCCCCATTGCACGACTGGTATTCGCTATCACGGCACAGATTGGCGAAAGGTGTACGCCGTATCACGGCAAACGGCTAAAGAGTTACGCGCTGGGAAACACGGAGTTCCGTGAACTCTTTTTCAAGCCTTGCGGAATTGTCGACGAAGGGCTGGAACAGGCGGTTCATATCCATCTTGTCACCGATGGCCGGCGCGACATGCGTACACTTGTGCGTAGACGCTTGCTGGAGTCCTGGCGCAATCATCGGCACAATGGCAAGGCCGGCAGTAACAAAGACTGGAGGAAGCACCAATGGAACGCACATTCAACAAGACCCAAGTCGAGGTGGTTTCCGGCGATATTACGACCGAACAGGTGGACGCCATCGTGAATGCGGCCAATGCCCATCTCGCTGGCGGCGGGGGTGTCGATGGGGCGATTCACCGCGCAGGTGGCCCCGCGATCATGGAGGCGTGTAACAAACTGGGCGGTTGCCCGACGGGCGATGCCAAGGCCACTACGGCGGGCAATCTGAAGGCCAGGTGGGTCATCCACGCCGTCGGGCCCCGCTACCGTGATGGCAACAGCGGCGAGGCGGAAAAGCTCGCCGGCGCGTACCGCCGGAGCCTCGATGTTGCGAAGGAACTGGGCGCGAAGTCGGTGGCTTTTCCCGCAATCAGTTGCGGCGTCTACGGCTACCCGATCCCCGAGGCCGCCCGTATTGGCGTCGAGACGGTGAAGGAATTCGCCGAAAACGACGACAGCATTCGCCACATCCGTTTCGTTCTTTTCGGTAACGACACCTATACGCCTTTCGAGGCGGCCCTGAAAGACGCGTAACGATCTGAAGGTGCATACTTTCGAGTTGCCCAGCGAACAGGCTCAGTCCTGCAAGAGCAGGCCACGGCCGGGCAGCAGATCAGGGTGGTGGATGGGCCAGTATTCTTCGAGCAGGAAACGTGCGAGGGCCTGTGCGGCGGCGTGGGTACCGTGCGGGGAGAAGTGGCCGTCACCGGGTATGTACGTAGTATCAACGCGGTCGGCTTCCATGAGGGTTGGTGTAATGTCGCAGTAGGGTACGTTGCGTAACCCGAGGTGTTCGCTGGTGAGGCGGCGCGACTTCCCAATCTCATAGATGCCAAGTTCTTCAGTTGGCATAAGAGCGTAATCAAGATAATTTGGGTTTACGTTGTTGCCGGGCGGAATGAGAAAGGCGGCATAGCCGATGCCTCGCTTGAGGCAATCATCACAGGTTGCCGCGATATCGTCGATCATGGCGAGGAAGCCTTCCTCCAGGGTGGGATACCATTCGGCGAGTTCCGGCTCGAGGCTGGGGGCGCGGTCTGCGGGTTTGGGCAGTTTGGGCACGGGACCGCCGGGTAGAAAGCGGATACTCGCAAGCGCGCCGCCGAGTCCGCCGAGGGGCGGCCAGCCGAAGGCGTTCTGCAACACATAGAACATGGTGCTGTGTTCATACAGCCAGTACTCGAAGCGCATGCTCCACATGCTGCGGTAACGAGTCTGCAAACGGTCGCGGACGCCTTCCGGCGTGTATGCGCGCAGCACCCGGCCTTCGCGTAGCAGCGTGTCCTGCACATCGTTGATGGGAAAAACCCCGTGCAGCACCAGATCGGGTTCGAGGGCGAAGCCGATCTCGTGGAGCAGGTCGCGCGCTTGCCAGGGGCCATACCCGGCGATGCCTGCATTGACGACGGTCACGGACTTGTTGAGACGGGTGTCGGCGAGGATGCGCTCGAGTTGCTGCGGAATGGACTGTGTCTCGGGCAAGCGCCACCCCAACACATAGGAGTCGCCCAGCATGACGATGCGGTATTCGCTGCGCCGCTTGGGGCCGTATTCGCGCCCGCGCAGGCCAAGGGCGTTCGTGCGGAAGAAGGTGTTCTGGTAACGCTCCTTGAGGTGGGGCCGATGGCCGTAACGGCCGGTTTCATTCGGCAGGTAGTGCCAGAAACGCGTGGGATGTTCCTGGCGAATCGAGCGTACGGTATCCCGTGGCCGGTCAATGGCAAGCTGCAAGGTCAACTCGATGACCGCGACAGCCAGCAAGCAGGAAGTAGCGAATAGCGCGCCGGACAATAGCATCTCGCGCCGGCGCGCCGGTGTTACGGGCGGGGCAGGGGGCGCGCTTCGCAGCAAAAGGAGCACAGCGAACGCCCAAAGCACATGCGCGATGCCGGGCATGAAACGCAGCAGGGCTGTGAGGAGGAGGGCCGCGAGAGCGAAGCGGAGGAGGCGGCGTGCCGCCAGCGGTTTGTGGCGTGCGAGCCAGCGGAAAGCCGGGGACGGTTGCCGGTGGCCGAGGACATAGAGCAGGAGAATGGTACCCGCTTCGACTGCGGCGGCGGCCGTTTCGGGGGGGAAGTTGGCCGGGAAGGCCGTGAAGTAGACCTGCGCCACACCGGCCAGCGGCGTGGCCCACGCGAGTGCTGCGGGGCCACAAAGGGCGAGCAGCGCGTGTACAGGCATATAGCCCCATGCACCGAGCACCACGCCAAAGAGATAGGCCGCACCACCCAGCGCTATCAGACGGGCGCCTTCGAAGCAGACCATGAGGGCGAGGACAGGTTGCCGGGGCACATCCTCCCTACGCATGGCGCATTACCGGGCGGGGTCCGGCGCCGGCTCACGTGCCTCTTCGGGCGAAGGCCCCGGTGCAGTCTCTGGTTGGGCGGATGAGTCCGCGGGACTATCGGTTGTATGAGGCGCGGTCTCTTCCGGCGGGATTTGCACAGGCGTGGGGTCTTTACGCGGCGGCACGAGCGGGGCGTCGCCGGGGTCCGGGGCAATAGCGGCCGGCTCGTGAAGGTCCGTGCCGGGTGCGGTGACCGCCGGTGTCCCCGGTTCCTCGATCGGTGCTTCGTACGCTTTCTCATGGCCAAAGCGTTCGATGGCGATGAACCCGCCCACCAGCAGTATAACGAAGAGTACCGTGAGGGTATTGAAGCGTGCTTCGATAAAATTCCGGATGGGCGCGCCGAAAAAATAGATGAGCGTGGCCACGAGGAAGAAGCGTGCCGAGCGCCCGACCACGGACGCGATCATGAACATGGGGAAGTTGATTACGCACACGCCCGCCGTGATGGTGATGATTTTGTAGGGAATCGGCGTAAACGCGGCCACAAAGACGATCCAGAAATCGTATTCGGTGTACAGCGCTTGCGCCCGCGCGAACTGCCCTTCGGTAAAGCCGGGCACATTCGTGAAGAAGAACTGGTGTGTCGCCTCCCAGAATCCCCACCCGATGAGGTAGCCCATGGCGCCGCCAAAGAGTGACGCTATCGCGCATACGCCGGCGAACCACAGAGCCTTTTGCCGTTGGCCCACGCACAACGCGATGAGCAGCACATCGGGCGGAATCGGGAAAAAGCTTGCCTCCGAAAAAGCGAGAATTGCCAGGGCCACGGCGCCGTAGGGGGTGTTCGCCCAACTGAGCACCCAGTCATAGAGCTTACGAATCCATCTGAACATCGCATGTTCCTTACAAAGTGATCCGGGGGTCGTAGAACCGGTGCAGCATGGCGTGATTGGTGAGGTCGCGCTGCAACGGAGTCACGCTTACCATCTGCTTTTCGATGGCTTGGAAGTCGGTGCCTTCTTCTGGATAATGGGAAGGATCTGGACCGCCGATCCAATAGTACGCCCGGCCACGGGGATCCTTTCGCACAACGATATCGTCCTGGTAGTTACGCCGCCCCATGCGCGTCACCATCACCCCCGCCAGTTGGTCATAGGGCAGGTCGGGCACATTGACATTGAGCGTGGTGTCCGGCGGCATGCCCTGTTCGCCCACATAGCGCGCAAGCCGCGCCGCAAAACGGGCGGCTGTCTCGACATGCTGCGCGTGGTAACTTACCATCGAGATCGCGAAGGACGGCACGCCGAGCAACATCCCCTCGTAGGCGCCTGCCACTGTGCCCGAGTAAGTGACGTCGTCGCCGAGGTTCGCCCCCTGGTTGATGCCCGAAACGACGAGCGCTGGCCGGCGGCCGAGCAACTGGCGCACCGCCAGCATCACGCAATCCGTCGGGGTGCCATCCACGCTGAACCAGCCGTCCCGCTCTTGATGTACGCGCAACGGCTTGTGCAGGCTGACGCCATGGCCCACCGCGCTCTGCTGTCGATCCGGAGCGAACACGGCCACCTCGCCGACTTCCGTGAGTGCCTCGGCCAGGAGCCCGAGGCCGGGCGCCGCGATACCGTCATCGTTGGTTACCAAGATAAGAGGTTGGGTCATTGCTGTGCCGCTGGCTCCCGTCGTGCCAACAAAAGCCGTCGCACAAGACCGGCGCACCGGTTCGCCCCGGGGGGGGGAGTGTGTGGCCGGCTTGCGCCGCCTGGTACGTGAAAGTAAAAAGTGTGTGCTCGGGCTGCGTGCCGATTTCCCAGCAAAAGGGCGGACGCGGTGTGCGCCCGCCTGCGACGCACTTATACCACCTGACCGAAGGGGGATGCAATGTGCAATGGGATGGGCATGGGCATGGGCGGCGGTGGCGGTGGCGGCCGGGCATAGGACGCAGCGCGGGTATGGCAGGGACACCACATAAGACGGTTCCTTGGGGCGCGGCTTGGGATTGTCGAAGCGCTCTCGCCTGGACTCACTGTGCGCGGGCGCCATGGCGCGTTGCTCCATGTTGGTGCAGATTGTTCGATTGGGCTGAAGCGGGTTTTCATTGTGCCTTGGAAACCGTTATACTGGGTATATGGTCCAAGATATTGGGTAGGTCGGTTTGCGGGGTTGGTTAGAGCACGGGATCGGTGATACACTGCACGCTAAGGGGGCGTTGCACGCGGTAGATGGGATTGGTGGAGTCGTTTTATAGGATGATGAAAGCGGTGTAGCGCCGCTTCGTTTTTCGGCGGCGCATGAGGCGATTGGGCCGAAAAATGCGAAAATGGTAGAATGTTGGCGCTGGGAAGGTTGGGGTGTGCGTCAGGTGCGCATGGCTTGGTCTGGAACCTGCTGGAAGTAGAGGGGCCATGAACCGTATACTAATTGTAGATGATGAAGCAAGCATTCGTGATGCGCTGGTGCGCTGGTTTACCTTGCGTGGGTTTGAGGTGGATATGGCGGAGGATGGACAGCAGGCAGTCGACAAGTGCCGCACAGGCGTTTACGACGTTATAACGATGGACCTTGAGATGCCGCGGCTTCCGGGCTCGAAAGCGATAGCCATTATCAATGGTATGCACCCTGACATACCAATCGTGGTATTGACCGGCTATCCGAATGAGGCGGCAGACCTGCTCGATAACGGCGCCGCCAAAGTGCTCACAAAACCGTTGCAGCTCAAAAAGTTAGAAGAGGAAGTGCTTCAGGTGCTGAAGGAGTAGGGGCGCGGCTGGTAAGGCCGTTTTTCTCTTTCAGCCCAACAAAAACCAACACCACTAAACAGAAAGACAGCCTTCCACCCATGCCCCACGTATAAGCGCTCTTTGTGGCCGGACTTCTGGAGTGCGTGTTTTGTGGGGATGTAGGGCCTCGGCTACCCAGGGTGGCGCAGGAGCCTGGGCAGCAGGGGCGGCGGTTGATGAAACCCTGCTGGACATCTTGTGTCGTAACTGCTAAAATCGCGGGGAACAAAGACGTTGCGGTCCATGCGGTCCGCATTGCGGATGGAAGTTGTAGGCGTTGCCAGGGATGTCGGTTTGCCCTTCGTGTGAAGGTTAATCGCCAGGCCGGCTTACGTGTGTTGTGGTGCCCTCCGCCCGTTCGCAAGTGCCCCCGCCCTCATGAAGCGGGCTTTCGCTCGGGGGTGGCATGCCGGATATGCACCGGAAAGCCGCAGCCTGTTACGTTATTTCCCGGCGGGGATAGGCCTGGATCAGGGCATGTATGCGGAACAGGTGCCTCCCGGCCGACGAACCGATACTTGGTGTAATACGCACGGGCGAAAACCGGGGCGACCCGCGTCCGGGGCGCGTGGTATGAATCGTATGATTTCGCGTGTCGTCCGGAACGCACAAGGGGAATAATGGCCAAACGCGACTCCAAAAAGTCAACGGAAGAAAAGAAGAAGCCGGCCGATGCCGCGAAAAAGCCAACTGCCACGGCAAAACCCGGCAAGCAGACGCCCGCGAAATCCAAGCGTGCGGACAAGCCCAAGGCCGCCGCGGGTAAGGACGCAGACGCCCAGGCAAGCGCGAAACGCTCCACCCCGCCGCCCAGTGTGCGCAGTGGGGGACGGCCCCGCACGGCCAGCAAGGTGTTGCCGCGCAAGTTCCTTATCGAACTCGCGGAGACCATCAAGGATGCCGTGGCGCCGCTTGTGAAGCAGGGTAAAGGCCGGGATGTGGTAAGTACCGCCGCCAGCGGCGATGCCACCTTTGAACTGGACAAGGTGGCTGAGAAGGCCTTACTCAACTTTCTCAAGCGGAGCAAGGCGTCCGTGGCTTATTATTCGGAAGATGCCGGGTACTCGACGTTCAGCACCGCGCAGCCGGATTACCTGCTCTTGGTGGATCCCATCGATGGCAGCCGGGCGGCGCGCTGCGGCTTCGAGGGGTGTGTCGTCGCCGTGGCGAGCACGCGCGTTATCGAGCGTCCCACCATGGCGGATGTGGACAATGCCTGCGTAATGGAAGTGATGCACGACCGCGCCTTCTATGCCGAGCGCGGGAAGGGTGCGCGTATTTACGTGGGCAACTCGAACCGCAAGCCGAAGCTCTCTGAAAACCACGATCTCGAAACCATGTCGTGGACCATGACCGTGCCGGCCCGTCCGGCGGAACTGGTATTCCAAACCGCGGCCAAGCTCATCGATGTGAGCAGTTTGAAGGGCGGTTTCTTCGCTTGCAACAGCACGTCATTCAGCTTGACCCGCCTGCTGACCAACCAGCTCGATGCCTGTGTGGATTTTGCCAGCCGTTATATGCGCGATATTCCGGAACTCGTGCGTGATCAGTATATCAACGCCGGCCGCGGCCATGTGCTGGGTATCTGCCCCTACGACATGGCGGCCGCGCTCCTCATCGCCGAGGAGGCGGGGTGTGTGGTGACGGATGCCTACGGCGAACGCTTCGATGACGTGCTGTTGCTGGACAGCTCGGAGAACAACCATCAGTCGCTTGTGGCGGCGGCGAACCCCGCCCTGCACGAGAGGCTGATGCGGTTCCTCGATACCCGCATTGAGCAGGTTGAACAGGTGATCACGCGTAACGAAGCGCGCAAGAAACCCCGCTAGAAGTCCGGCCAGAAACGGCGGTTATACGCGGGGTTCGGCGAGAAAGCCGTCTTTTCTTGTTTGGCGGTGTTGGTTTCATTGGGCGAAAAGGGTAGAAATGGCCTTTCTGGCCGCCCTGGCATTCTTTCTTCAGTCACGCCAATCTTGCGGGTGAGATGTGCCGTGTCCTCGCGCGCTATCCTTTTCTTGCACGGCGGCGTTTTGTGGTGAATAATGGCCGGACAGTCATTCGTACACCTAATGCCCACAACAGGAGGAAGTCCATCATGGCCGGAGAACTCACGCGCAGAAACTTTGTGAAGACCTCGGTGGCGGCCGCGGCTGTTGCCACCAGCGTGGCCGGGCCGCGTGCCCATGGTTCGAATGAACGCATTCGCGTCGGATGTATCGGTGTGGCAAACCGTGGCGGGCAATTGATTGACGCACTCAAACCACATGAGGATGCCGAGATTGTCGCCCTGTGCGACGTGGATCGCAACATCCTCGAGAAGGCGGCTACGGAACTCGGCGGCAAGTTGGATCTCTACGGCGACTACCGCCGCATCCTCGAGCGGGACGACATCGACGCGGTGGTCATCGGCACCCCCGACCACTGGCATGCTTTACAAACGATCGATGCCTGCGAAGCGGGGAAAGACGTTTACGTCGAGAAACCGCTGTCCCTCAAGATTGTCGAGGGCCGCAAGATGGTCGAGGCCGCGCGGCGCACGAAGCGCGTGGTGCAGGTGGGCACGCATCGGCGTTCGAGCGGCATGTACGCCGAGCTCGCCGAGTTCGTGCAGGGCGGCGGCATTGGCAAGGTTACAACCGCCTCGTGCTACCGTATCTCGAACATGTATCCCAGCGGCATGGGCCGGGCTGAAACCACGGACCCGCCGGAACACCTCGACTGGGACATGTGGCTCGGGCCGCAGGCATGGCGCGAGTATCAGCCGAACATCCACCCCTACAAGTTCCGGTGGTGGAAATCCTACTCCTCGCAACTCGGGAACTGGGGCGTGCACTATTTCGACCTGTTCCGGTGGCTGCTGGGCGAAGACGCGCCCACGAGCGCGATGTCTATGGGCGGGGTGTATGCCGTGGAAGACGACCGCACGGTCCCTGACACGTTGCAGTCGGTCTTCGAACTCCCCTCGGGCGCGCTGGTGATCTTCGGGCAGTATGAAGCCAGCGGCAACCCCATCTTTGCCAAGTCCGCCGAGATCGAAATCCGCGGCACGAAAGGCACGGTCTACGCTTCCGGCCACGGTTATACCGTCGTTCCCGAGCGTGGTGGCCAGTTCCAGAACCGTGATCCGCGCATGGAGCCTACGGAAGGGTCGGACAAAGGAAGCAACCGCAACCTCACCGCCGATCACATGCGCAACTTCCTTGACTGCATCAAGACGCGTGAAAAGCCGCATGCCGATGTGGAAGATGGCCACAAGTCCACCACCTTTGCCCACCTCGGCAACATCAGCCTGTGGACGAAAGCGCGCCTTGAATGGGATGCGAAGGCCGAGCGCATCACCAACAACGACGCCGCCAATGACCAGCTCATGTACGAATACCGGCAGCCCTGGAAGCTGGGGTGAGCGAAGAGAAGCGTTTAAGCATTTCGGTGCGCATTGCGGCAGTATGGGCGGCGGGTGCCGGTAGTTGTTGTGGGCGATGACGTCAGCAGGTGCGCTGGTGCGGTACGGCGCTGTTCGAAAGGCAGCGCGGCTTCCTTGTCAGTAACACGGCAGCCATGGGTGCATGTTCCCTATTGCACTGTGGGTGGCTGGGACGACCGGGACTTATGGTGTTCTGGGTCGAACGGCTCGATGTGTACCAGCACGTCGACCACATCGTCATCGGTGAGCAGCCGCGCCTTTACCGCCCCGGCGATGTCGTGCCCTTCGCCGACTGTAAGCTGCGGGGGCACCAATACATGGAGGTCTACTGACAGGCCGTTTCCCAGGTCGCGCGTTCGGAAAGCGTGTATCGCCTCGACACCCGCTGTTTCTGCCGCGATGTTGCGCAGGTATTCGCGTTTCTTGGCTGTGGCGCCGCGGTCGATGAGCGTGTCGAGGGCGGGCCGTACGATATGCCACGTGGCCTGGAGAATCATCAGGGCGACGAGGATCGCCCCTATCTGATCGAGGAAGATCCACGCCGGCTGGATCTGCGTCCCCAGCACGGCCAGTGCCACGGGCACGGAGCTGAGGGCGTCGGTGCGGTGGTGCCAGGCATTGGCGGCCAATGCGGAGGAACGGACGCGTTGGCCGGTGCGCACCGTCCATTGGTAGAGGGTTTCTTTTACGGCGATGGACAGGCAGGCCCCGGCAAACGCGAGCCATCCGGGTTGTGTATCGGCCGGGTTGGACAGGGAGACAAGCGCATTGTAGGCGATGCTGAGCCCCGCCGCCCCGAGGCTGATTCCAATAATGACGGTGACCAGCGTTTCGATGCGTCCATGGCCATAGGGGTGGTTCTCATCGGCGGGAGCGCTCCACAGCGGCGCTCCGAGAATAACCACCAGGTCGGTGAGACAGTCTGTCAAGCTGTGCACGGCGTCGGCCACGAGGGCCTGGCTGTGCCCGAGTATGCCCATGCCGCACTTCGTGCCCGCCAGCAGCAGATTCATGAAGAGCCCGGCTACTGTCACCCGCCGCACGGCATACATGTGCGCGTTGCCGTCCCGCGGTTTTGCGTGCGATGGCGCGGTCATGGGCTACTCATCGAGGGCGCCATGGCGCAGTTGGAACCGGCGGTCTTCGCGCAGGTATTCGCACGGCGCCGTCGCCGCGATAAGCACCGTCAATCCCGTTTCCCGCGCGCACTGTGCCAGCCGTTCGTACACGAGCCGGACGCCGTCATTGTCCTGGTGGCTGGCTGGGGCATCGGCAATGACCACCTGCGGGCGGGTGAGCAATGCGCGGGCCAAGGCGACGCGTTGCCGTTCGCCAGAAGAAAGCTGCGCGGGCAAGTGCCTTGCCCGGTGCGCCATGCCGAGTTCCGCGAGGAGTTGTCCGGCCCGGGCGTTGGGCGCGGTTACTTTCGCGGTCAGGGTGGGCAGCAGCACGTTTTCGAGGGCGGTTAGAAACGGCACGAGCACAGGGGATTGCGGTACCAGGGCCACGCTCTGCGCGCGCAGACTGGCCCGCTCTTTCCCGCGCAGCAGGTTGAGACGCCGCCCCGCGACGGTCACCTTCCCAGTGGTGGGGGATAGCAGTCCCGCCGCGATATGCACGAGCGTGGTTTTGCCGGCGCCCGTGCCGCCGAGCACCAGGCCGAGACTGCCTTCCGTGAGTTCGAAGGAAACCCCTTGCAGAACCTGCACGGTGTGGCCACGGCCATAGGCAAAGCCCACCTGCTCCATGCGGATCATGCCGCATCTCCGTGGCGTGTGCCCGTTCGATCGGTGAGGATGCACGGCAGTGCCAGCATCAGCACCATGAGGAGAAGGCCAAGACCGCCGGCGAGGAACAGCGGTAGCGCATGCAGCGGCTGTTCGCAGGGCTCGCCGAGGCATGTTACCGCAAGGGAGCAAGTCCCTGGTCCCAGCAGCGCCCCTGGCAGAACAAAGCCGGCAATCCGCGCAGTCTCGATGCGCAGGATCCGGCCGGCCGGCAGCCCGGCCGTGTACAGCGCTGCCCGCACCGCTGCGCGTCCCCGAAGCAAGGCCGCGGTGAGCCCGGCGGCGGCCGTGAGCAGGAGCGCGGCATACGGCGCGTTAGACGCAAAGTCCGCAGGGGATTGAATGGTGGCATACAGCAGTCCGCCGTGGCATGCCACTACCGCCGCGCCCACAGTAATGAGCAGTATGCGCAACGGGTGCCGCCGCACTTCGCGTAGGGTGAGCGTGGTTGTGGTCAGACTGTGTTTCACGTGGCGTGTACTCCAGGAGGCAAGCACGCATTGGGACTTCTCGTGCCGGCAGCCCGTAGACGTGATCTTAGCAGGCGCCCGCCTCATCCCGCCAGTATGGCCCGTGCCGGGTTTCGGGTGCTATTATCCCCTGAGTGCGGGGATGCCCGTTTTGAAGCGTTAAAACCCGGGAGCCACAACATGAACATGCGTCACATTCTTCTTCTTACCCTGTCAGGCATTCTGGCCTTTGCCACCACCGCTTTTGCAGACATTAAAGACGGGCCGGCATTGGAGGCGCCGCCGGTGAACCTTGATCCGGGCCCGGAATATGCCCCGGCGGACCGGGAGTTTCAGGGGATTCCGGGCATCGCGCGGGCACCGGAGGGCCGCCTCTGGGCCACATGGTATACCGGCGGCGAGGGCGAAGGGCCAGAGAACTATGTGGTGCTCAAGACCTCTGGCGACGACGGCGCCACGTGGTCCGATGATGTGCTCGTCATCGACCCGGCCGACCCGGTCCGCGCCTACGACCCGTGCCTATGGGTGGACCCGGAAGGTGTACTCTGGCTGTTCTGGGCGCAGGCCTACCAGTGGTGGGACGGCCGCGGCGGCGTGTGGTGCATTACCACGGATGAGCCGGACAAGGCGGGGCCCGGGTGGTCCGAGCCGCGGCGTATCGCCGATGGCGTCATGATGAACAAGCCCACCGCGCTCGATACAGGCGAGTGGTTGTTTCCGATTGCCGGCTGGCGCAACACGGGATCCAAAGCGCCAGAGGAATACACGCACGATGTCGGGGACCGGGGCGGTTCGAATGTGTACATCTCGACGGATCAGGGGGAAACCATCGAGTTCCTTGGCCAGGCGCTCGTGCCGGAGACCACCTATGACGAGCACATGATCGTCGAAAGGGCCGATGACTCCCTCTGGATGCTCGTGCGTACCCGGTACGGGATCGGCATGAGCACCTCGACGGACCGAGGCAAGACCTGGACGTCCGGGGAACCCAGCGGCATCCCGCACCCCTCCGCGCGGTTTCACATCCGCCGACTGGATTCGGGCAACCTGCTGCTCGTGCGTCATAACCCGCCCGATGAAAAGACCCGCTCGCACCTCACGGCCTACCTGTCAGAAGACGACGGCAAGAGCTGGAAGGGGGGACTCGTCGTTGACGAGCGCAAGGGCGTCTCCTATCCCGACACCGTGCAGGCGGCCGACGGTACCATATACTGCATCTACGACTTCGAGCGCCGCGGCGCCCGGCACATCCTCATGGCCACTTTTACAGAGGAAGACATCCGCGCGAAGGACTGGATCTCTGACGCTGCGCGGCAAAGGGTGGTTGTGGAGGATGCGGGTTAGGGGGCAGGTTAACGTTGTGGCCGGTCTCCTGACCGAGCGACTGTTCAGACCGCAAGGTCTCCACTGTTGTATTCTGGGAGGGAGACCTTCGGTCGCAGGAGTGGCGCGGTCGGGAGACCGGCCACAGCGATGAGTGGCGCGATCGGGAGACCGGCCACAGCGATGAGTGGCGTGGTCAGGAGACCGGCCACAGCATTGAGCGAGGTGAAAATGGTCACTCAGGTCAGCCGCTCTCGTGTCCACGCTGGATCACGCCGACAATCCAGGATGGCATAAACCACTACGGCTTTTTCCTGGACCTGGTAGTAAATGGCGAATGGGAAGCGCTTCGAGAGCATACGGTGAAAGCGCTTGAAGAAGACAGGATGAATGCCGCCGTACAGAATATAGTGAGTCGATATCTGCGAAGAGCGCGTCGAGAAAATAGGCGCCCATACCTGGTGCCTGTTTCTCGTAGAAACGACCGCCCTCAGTAAGGTCACGTTGGGCCGAGGGGAGAATCCGCACCTTCACTGTGCTTCCTGCCGTATCCTCTGCTTCGCCGCTTCCCAGTCTTCCGCGACTTCTTCGCCGCGCTGTACGGCTTTCTCACGATCAGACAACACCTTATCGTGCCAGGCGGGCGAATTTACCTTGTCCGCATGGCTGACCAAGTCGTCCCAAAGCGCTTCCATAGCGCGCAGTTTTTCTTGGATCGTCATGCTTTCTGAACTCAGCTTTGTCATTAGAATCTCTCGCCGGGCTGTTCACGCGGTCCGCATCGAGCCTTGTCAAGGCAACGCGATGCAACTTTCATTAAGTATAGCAAATTCTTTCTGCATGCACGACCGCAGGCGGGGGTGACTGTCCCCTGTGGTATTCCGTACAATGCCTTGTTTCTTGGGGAGTCACCGCAACGCATCAGCAGCGAGGGCAACATGCCGAAAAAACGCACGGCCTACGTGGTATCGCATACGCATTGGGACCGGGAATGGCGCTATCCCATCTGGGGTACGCGCCTTATGCTCCAGGATTTCATGGATGAGCTGGTCGAGGTGCTCGAGGATGGCAAATACCCCGGCTTCCTGCTTGACGGGCAGGTGGCGCCGGTGCTCGACTACCTCGAAATACGGCCCGAGATGCGCGCACGTATCGAGCGGCTCGTGGCCGAGGGCAAGCTGCAAACAGGGCCATGGTACGTCCTGCCGGATGAGTACCCCATCGACGGCGAGTCCATGGTGCGTAACCTGCTGTGGGGGCGGCGGTTCGCCGAGCGCCTTGGCGGTGTGTTCAATGCGGGCTATACCCCCTTCGGCTGGGGCCAGACGGCGCAGCTCCCACAGCTTTACGCGGGATTCGGCATCGACGTAGCGCTTATCGGCAAACGGGTGAGCGAGGCGCGGGCGCCGCACTGCGAGTTCCTGTGGCGCGGGCCGGATGGCTCGGAACTGCTCTCGACGCGCTTCGGCGACCTGGGCCGCCAGAATTTCTACTTCAAGATCCACCTCACGGGCCTCTTCGGCGTGGACCATGAAGGGCCGGGCTGGGTTTACCGCTGGGAAGACGGCGGTTTCGCCTATCACCGCGCTGACCCGGCACACCACGAGCAGGACCACCAGATGCTCGATGCGCCCGTCCGCTGGTTCCCGGAAATTATCACGCCGGAACAGGTCGAGGCGGCGTGGGCCACGATGGACGCCTCGCTCTTGCCCGACGACCGCCTCATGATGAACGGGTGCGACTACACGGCCGCGCAGCCCATGTTCCCGGAGATGATGGCGCGGGTAAACGAAGTTGACCCGGACCCGGAGCGCGAGTGGGTACACACCACGATGGATGCCTATCTCGATGTGCTGCGCGAGAAAATTGACCGCGGCAAGCTACCCGTAGTCGATGGCGAGCTGCGTGACGGTCCGGCCGGCCCCTTGACGGGCAACGCGCTGTCGACGCGGCTGTACCTCAAGCGGAAGAACAAGCGTGCCCAGAACCTGTTGATACGTTATGCGGAGCCGTTCGGCGTGTTGGCGGCCTTGGCGGGTGCCGAGTTCCCCGACCGCCTGCTGCGCACGGCCTGGGAATACCTGCTCGCATCACATCCACACGACTCGATCAACGGCGTCACCCAGGATAAGACGGCGGCGGATGTGAGTCACCGGCTCGACCAGGTTATCGAGATAGCCGAGGCCCTCGGCGACCGTGCCATGCAGGAACTGGTGCGCGACATCGACTGCACCGCCTTCGCGGAGGAGGACATCTTGCTGGTGGTGTTCAACCCGCTGCCCTATGCGCGGCGCGAGGTGCTCGAGGCGTATGTCAACGTGCCGGGGCAAATTGCCGCGAACGCCCACTGGCCGCTGCCGGCGAACCAGTTACAAGTGTTCGACGCCGCCGGAAACCCGCTCGGTACGCAGTGGGAAGGCTACGAAAACGACTGCTACCCCGTGGGTGAATTGCACACCCGGGCGTTTCCCTTCAACTGCACGCGCCACCGCATCTTCTTCGACACGGGCGAGGCGCCGGCGGGCGGCTACAAAGTGTTCCGAATCGGCTCCATGGACGACGCGCAGGAATCGGGCGTGCCCTGGCAAGACTCCCAGGCACGCACGGGCACGCTGCTCGCCGCGCCCAATACGCTCGAGAACGAGCACCTTCGCATCGAGATGAACCCGAACGGCACCTTCGACCTCACGCACAAGGGCCTCAGCCGCACCTTCGCCGGCCTCAATTACTACGAAGACCGCGGTGAACACGGCGACTACTGGATTAACGCGCGGCCCATGCACCAGCAGACCTTCACCTCCCGTGGCTGCGCGGCGCGCATCTGGGCAGAGGAGAGCGGCCCGCTGCGCGCGTCGCTGGTGAGCGAGGTGACCCTGCGCCTGCCGCAGCACGGTAACCACGAGCAGCAGCGGCGCGGCGGTGCCATGGCCGATCTCAACATCCGCACGACGGTGACGTTGAAAGCGGGGGAGGAGCAGGTCGAGGTGACCGTCGATTTCGACAACCAGATCGAAGACCACTACCTGCGCGCATGTTTTCCCTCGGGGATCGCAAGCGCCACCCATGCCGACGCGGGCGGGCACTTCACCGTGGACCGGCGCGCGATACGGCCACAAGGCCCGGCGCCGGACAGCGTGTGGCCTGACATGGCCACTCTGCCGACCAACAACTTTGTCGACGTGAGCGACGGCCACATCGGCCTGGCGTTCTTCCACAACTCCCTTACCGAATACGAAGTTACCGACAACCGCGAGCGCACCGTGAAGCTCTCGCTCTTGCGGGCGGTACGAAACTGGATTTGCACAGAGACGCGCGTCGGGTCGTCGTTTCCGTCGCAGAACGGCGGACAATGTCTCGGCCAGCACACCATCCGCTACGCCATTCGTCCGCACCGGGGTGACTGGCAGGCCGCGGAAATCCCACTCGACGCCGAGCGGTTCAACGTGGCGCCGCGCCTCGTGCAGACGCGCAAGCATGCGCCGGTGCACAGCGCTCTACCCGCTGGCGAGGCCGCGCTCTTCAGCATCGACAACACGCACCTGCGGTTCGCGGCCTTCAAGAAAACCGAAGACCTCGACACCGCGGTAGTGCGCCTCTACAATCCCACCGGCGAGACGCAGCAGGGGAACCTGCACTTCTTTGCGCCCATCGTCGCCGCGTGGGAAACCAACCTCAATGAGGGTCGTCTGCGCGACATCACACTGGACCGGAATGCGGGCCTGGTTCCGGTGGACGTGCCGCCGCAGAAAATTGCGACGATAGAAGTGAAGTTCGAGACCTACAAGGAATGAGCCCATGACCCGCACATTCGACATCATGGTGGCCGGGCACGTCTGCATCGACGTGATCCCGCGCTTCCCCGACACCGGCGCCCGCGAGATCGCGCAGATTCTGACCCCCGGCAAACTGGTCAACGTTGGCGAGGCGATGATCAGCACGGGCGGTCCCGTGTCGAACACCGGTATCAACCTCAAGACCCTCGGCGCGTCGGTGAGTTTCTGCGCGCGCGTCGGCAGTGACGAATTGGGCAGGCTCACCACGCAACTGCTCGATCAATCCGGGAACGCGGAAGGCGTACACCAGGTGGAAGGGGCGGGCAGCTCCTACACCGTGGTCATTGCACCGCCGGGGATCGACCGCATCTTCCTGCACAACCCGGGCACAAACGACAGCTTCGGCCCGGAAGACCTGGACCCCCAGCTTATTGCGCAGTGCCGCCATTTTCACTTCGGCTATCCGCCGCTCATGCGGCACATGTATGAGAATGAGGGCGAAGCCTTGGCCGAGGTGTTCCGCCTCGCGAAGGCAGCGGGCGCCACCACCTCGTGCGACATGGCGCTGCCGGACCCCGAGTCGCCGGCGGGCAAGGCGCCATGGCGGCAGATTCTCGCGCGCATCCTGCCGCACGTCGATATCTACCTGCCGTCGATCGAAGAAACGCTCTACATGCTTCACCCCGATGAGTTCCTCGCGATGAAGCATGAACATGGCGGCGCGGAACTCATCGACGTGATCACCCCCGCGCGCTACTCGGACCTCGCGGACGAGTGCCTCGGGTTGGGCGCGAAGATGGCCGCGCTCAAGTCCGGCCACCGTGGCTTCTATTTGAAGACCGCGCCGGCCCTCGGCAGCCTTGGTGCGGCGCAACCCGGCGACAACGCGAACTGGACGCACCGCGAACTCTGGGCCCCGGCATGGGAAGTGCCCGCCTTTGGCAGCGCCACCGGCTCCGGCGACAGTTCGATTGCCGGCCTGCTCGCGGCCTACCTGCGCGGCCTGCCCATCGAGACGGCCCTGCGCTACGCGACGTGTTGCGGCTGGCAGAATGTGCAGGCGCTCGACGCCGTCAGCGGTATTCACCCCTGGGAAAAGACGGCGCAGTTCCTCACGCATGATCTGCCGCTTATCGACCCCCAGATTCACGGCGAGGGCTGGCAGTGGCAGAATGACACGCAACTCTGGCACGGCCCCGCGGACACGCCATGACACCCAAGGAACGTTTCATCGCCGCGCTCGAACGCCGCACGCCCGACCGGCTGCCGGTGACCACGCACCACGTGATGCCGTATTTCCTCGATAACTACATGGGCGGCATGGGCGAGCAGACGTTCTTCGACCACTTCGGACTGGACCCGATCACATGGCCGGTTCACTTCGGGCCGGATACTGCGCGCGGCGAACGCCATAGCGAAACGGTCCCCGAGTGGGTCGAGTCGGACCAGTGGTGGTACGAACAGGAGACGGCCGAGGGCCGCCATGGTTCCGCCACGCGCACGGCCATTCACACACCGAAAGGCACGCTGACCACTGTCTCTGAAGAGAATCCGCACACCACCTGGCAGCTCGAGTACCCCATCAAGGAGAAGCGGGACATCGAGATTCTTGCGGAGTTCGCGCCGTGGCCCGTGTGCGACGTGCCCGCCGCGCAACGTGATGCCGCCGCCTTTGGCGGGCGTGGGCTTGTCCGCGGCACGTTCCCCATGTTTCCCACCGGCGGCCAACCCGGTTGCTGGCAGGACGCAGCGTGTCTGTACGGTATCGAGAAACTGATCATGGCGGCCTTTGAAGACCCGCAGTGGGTGCACGAGTTCCTCGCTATTCTGCGCGACCGCAAGCTGAACTACGTCGCCTCCATGCACGGCGCGCCCTACGATCTCCTGGAGCTGGGCGGTGGCGACGCCTCGACCACGGTAATCTCGCCGCAGATATTCAACGACTTCGTGGCGCCCTATGACGCCCCCATCATTGCCGCAGCCCATGAAGCCGGTCAGCGCGTGGTCTACCACACCTGCGGCGGCATGATGCCCATCCTCGAAGACCTCGCCGCCATGGGGCCGGACGCGCTCGAGACCTTCACCCCGGTGGGTATGGGCGGCGATGTGGACCTCGCGGAGGCGAAGCGGCGTATCGGCGGCAAGGTGGGCCTGATCGGCGGGTTCGACCAGTTCCACTTTTTCAAGGACTGTACGCCGGAAGAAACCCGCGCCGAAGTGCGGCGTTGTTTCGAGGCCGCGGGCGATGGCGGCGGATATATACTTAGTCCGTCCGATCACTTTTTCGACGCTGACCCGGCGCTTATTGCCGCCTATGCCGGTGAGGCAAGGAAGTGCTGGTATAATGGCGCCCATGTGTAGCAGGAGTACTGTGGACAGTGTGCAGCGAGCCACGAGCGGAACGCACCAACGTCGTATAAGGGCCGCTTGGTTGTGTTCCTCTCTTTGCTGTGGAGCAGGGTTGGGGTATGCGTGCACGGCTCGTCTGCCCGCCTGCCCCGGCGAGATTGCGAGAGGACGATGCATTTACTGAAGTATATGGCGGTCATCTTGGTGTTTCTCTTGGTGGCCATGACAAACTGCACGCCGCCGCAAACGGAGAATCCCCCCGCCTTGGATGGCGAGAGTGAAGCAGTACCGGAACATGAAGACGATAGGGAAGGTGAACCTGCGGCGGCCGGACCCGAGTTTTTCGGATATACCGTTATCAACGCATACCCGCACGATGAAAACGCCTTCACCCAGGGCCTGCAATACGTGGACGGCGTCTTCTATGAGAGCACCGGGCTCTACGGCCAGTCGAGCTTGCGCCGTGCCGTGCCGGAAACGGGCGATGTGTTGCAACAGCACGATCTCGATGCACGCTACTTCGGCGAGGGGCTCACGGTCGTGGCTGATGAGATTGTGCAGCTTACCTGGCGGAAGAACACCGCATTCGTCTACGACCGGGAGACGTTCGACCTGCTGCGCACGTACAGCTACGATACGGAGGGTTGGGGGCTTACCCATGATGGTGCGCAGTTCATTATGAGCGATGGGTCCCACCGGCTGTACTTCCGTGACACCGACACATTCGAGGTTGACCGCATGGTCGTGGTTCATGATCGTGGCAATGAGGTGAGTAACCTGAACGAGCTCGAATACATCGACGGGACGGTATTTGCAAACGTGTGGAAGAGCGACTACATCGTGGGCATTGATCCAGAGAACGGGACGGTTACCGCGTGGATTGATCTCGATGGAATTCTGGACACCATGTTGCCGGGTAAGCGTCCTGGTGTACTGAACGGCATTGCCTACGATGCGGCAGGGGACCGGCTCTTTGTTACCGGCAAGCGCTGGCCGCGGGTCTACGAGATCGAGCTTGCACCGTTACAATGACCGGGGCGCCTGGTTTGCCGCAGTTTACCCAGGCCTTCGGCCTGGCGCATTTCAGGCGCGGAGACGTGACCGGCCACAAACGAAAACGGACTTGCGCCAGGTGGATACCCCGCTTCGGGAAGAAGGGTTGCCCCCGGCCTGCCTGCCGCAATCTTCCATGATAGCCGCGTCCGGATTCGCTGTTCGTGAATTAGGCTCCAATGTTTTGGAAAAGACTGCGCAATAACAATGTTTTGGATCGTCACTCGACGCGCATGGCGCCGATCAGATGGTTGATGTCGCTGATGCCGTGGCGAGCGCAGTAGTCGCGGAGGCCGTGGACGACCTGGAGGCTGGCATCGGGTTGACGGAAGGAGGCGGAGCCCACGGCGACGGCGGTGGCACCGGCGAGGATGAACTGCATGGCGTCACCGGCGTTCGTAATGCCGCCCATACCGATGATGGGTATGTCGAGTGCTTTCGCGGCGTCCCACACCATCTTCACCGCCACGGGGCGAATGGCCGGGCCACTGAGGCCGCCCACGATGTTCGATAGGATAGGCCGGCGGGTCTCGGGATTGACGCCCATTCCCAGCAGCGTATTGATGAGCGACACGCCATTGGCGCCGCCTTCCTGCGCCGCGAGGCACGGCTCGGCAATGTCCATGATGTTCGGCGTCAGCTTGATGAACACGGGCAGTTTCGTGGCCTGCTTGATCGCCCGGGTGTAGGCCTTGACCTGTTCCGGGTCCTGCGCCACGAGCGTACAGCCGCGGGCGGTGCGGGCGTCGTGTACGTTGGGGCACGACAGGTTCGCCTCGATGGCGTCGCCGGCGTCTTCCTGGTCGATGTGCTCTGCCAGCGCGACGTATTCGTCGAGGCTGTGGCCGTAGATATTGGCGATGATGGTGCAGCCCTTGCCGCGCAGGAAGGGGAGCTTATCGCGCAGGTAGGCCTCGATGCCCACGTTCTGCAGGCCGATGGCATTCAGCATGCCGGCGGGGGTCTCGACGAGGCGGGGGGGGCGGTTCCCCGCGCGGGGTTCGAGCGAGATGCTTTTGGTGGTCACGGCGCCTAATTGGCTTACGTCGAAGTACTTGTCGTACTCCTGGCCGTAAGAGAAGGTCCCCGAGCCGACGGTGACCGGGTTCTTCATCAGCAGGCCGCCCACGTTGACTTGTAGATTCACGTCCATGGCCTAATACGCGTCCCAGTTGATGAGTTGTGAATCGAAGACCGGCCCGTCGCAGCAGACCCGGACCATGCGCTCCGCTTCGACCTCGATCTTTGCCTCGATCACGCACCCGAGGCACACGCCGTCGCCGCAGGCCATTTCCGCCTCGAGAGAGGCCATATTCGGCACGCCGAACGCTTGGCAGACATGGTGGGTGGCTTTCATCATGGGCATGGGACCGCAGCTATATACGATGGTGCCGGGCTCTGGCTTCAGTTCGTGCAGGAGGTCCGAGGCGAAGCCATGGAACCCGCGGGAGCCGTCGTCCGTGGCGATATGCACCTTCACGCGCATCTCGCGAAACTCGTCGGTACAGAGGATGAGGTCGCGGTTGCGGGCGGCGACGATGATTTCCGGGGTGATGCCGCACTGCGCCATGATTGCCTCGGCGAGCGCGGGAAACGGCGCGATGCCGATGCCGCCGGCCACCATGATGTGGCGCTTGAAGTGCGGCTCCAGGGTGAAGGGTTTGCCCAGGGGCCCCTGCACGTTCATGGACTGACCGGGTGTGAGTTGCGACATAAGCCGCGTGCCTTCGCCCTCGGCCTTATAGAGAATGGAGATGCTATCGTCGAAGATACGCTCGAAGCACATGGGACGCCGGAGGAACGGGTAGAACCCGGGTTGCACCTGGAGCATGCAGAACTGGCCGGCCTGTGCTTCGCGGGCGATTTCGGGCGCACGCAGGACCATACGGTAGTGGCCGGGCGCCACGAGATGGTGCGAGAGAATTTCGCAATCGGCAATGTGCGGCATTCTACCTCCGCTCGTCGAGGGTGAGTTGGTTGTGCAGGAGGTTGAGGCTCACGCGCACGCGTTCAGCCAGCACCTCGCCGACGCCCTCGACCGCCACGAGTTCGTCTTTCGGCGCCCGCACGAGCTGCTGGAGTGAGCCAAAACGCTGCACCAGGTTTTCGATAATCTGCGGCGACAGCCGGTGCGTGCCCATGAGTACGCGGTAACCGCGGGGCGTAAGGTAGGTGTCGACAT
Source organism: uncultured Nitrospirales bacterium (assembly GCA_964569295.1). Classification (GTDB taxonomy): domain Bacteria; phylum Hydrogenedentota; class Hydrogenedentia; order Hydrogenedentales; family JAGMZX01; genus CAZMVU01. The sequence continues at coordinate 185,365 of CAZMVU010000001.1, read as the reverse complement.
TGCGCATGTTGGCGCCGTATCCGAGGATCGCGCTGATGCTGTTGAGATTCAGCAGTTCATCCTCGGGCATCTCGTGGATCCGCTGCAAGGCTCCCTCGTAACCGCCCTCCTGCTTGTCGCGGTAGTAATCGCGCACAACGAGTTTGGCCTCGCCCAGGGGCTGGAGCATTTCCTGAACCTGAAGGTTGATAAGGCGGCCTTCCGTGCCCAGTTCGAGCACATAGGGCTCGATTTCTGTGGCGATGCGCGCGACCATCTCCATGCGCTGGATGGTGCGGCACACGTCGAAGATGGTGACAATGTCCTGAAATTCGCGCACACTGAGCTCGTGCATGGTTTGGCGCAGCACGGAGGTGTACTTCTCGAGGGTCTGGATGGCCTGCTGCGCCTTGTTCAGCAGCGTCGGGATCGAGTCCATGACATGGCGAATGTCGTGCACATAGAGAGTGAGGCTCGAGCGGCGCTGCGACACGGCGATAACGGTGCAACTGGCCTGACGCGCCAGGCGCTCGGCCGCGCGGTGGCGGGTACCCGTTTCCCGTGAGGGGATGGTGGCATCGGGCTTGAGGAAGCGGTTCGCGTAAATGATGCGGCTGCCGTCTTCGTTGAGGAGGAGCGCGCCGTCCATTTTCGAGAGTTCATAGAGGAGCTGCGGGGTGAGTTTGGCATCCACCTTGACGCCCGCTTCCGAGAGGTCGGCGATCTTCTTGGGCGGCCCGAAGCACAGGAGTGCGCCCGTGCCGCTTTGCATAATCGCCGAGATGCCCTCGCGCACCTGGGTGCCCGGCGAGATGAGTTGCACGGCTTTGCGGTAGGCTTCCTCGTTCGGTTTCTTACCTTTTTTAGCCAAATCAGCTCTCCAGCACTAGGTCGATCGCTTCTACCAGGGTAGCCACCGGCACCGGCTGCGTGGGGCCGGGGGCCACATCCGCCGTTGCCCCTTTGGGCAAAACACACTGTGCGAAACCGAATTTCGCGGCTTCGGCGACCCGTTGCCGCGCCCGGTCTACCGCGCGTATCTCGCCGGCGAGGCCCACCTCGCCAAAGGCGGCGACATCCGGCGGCACGGGCATATCCCGAAAACTCGATACCAGCGCGAGCGCCACGGCCATATCCGCCGCCGGCTCTTCGAGGCGCGCGCCGCCTGCCACATTCACGAACACGTCGCGATCAGCGAAGTGCAGGCCGGCGCGTTTTTCGAGCACGGCCAGCAGCAGCGAGACCCGGTTCGGGTTCACGCCCGTCACCGTGCGCCGCGGGCTGCCCGTGTGGCTGTCGCCCACCAATGCCTGTACTTCGACCAGCAATGGCCGGCTCCCCTCGATGCTCGGCAGCACGACGCTGCCGCTCACGCCGTCGGGGCGTTCGTTGAGGAACCACGCGCTCGGGTTCGCCACTTCGTGCAGGCCCGACTCGCGCATCTCGAACACGCCGATCTCGTTCGTCGAGCCGAAACGGTTCTTGACCGCCCGAAGGATGCGCAATGCCTGTTTGCCTTCGCCCTCGAAGTATAAAGTACCATCCACGAGGTGTTCCAACAGGCGCGGTCCCGCGATCTGTCCGTCCTTGGTGACATGTCCCACGAGGCAGATAGGCACCGGCTTTCCCTTGGCTAGACGCAAAAACTCGGCTGCGGATTCACGGACCTGGCTCACACTGCCTGGAACGCCGGGCAATTGCGTCGAGTAGACGGACTGGATCGAATCGACGACCACGAGGGCGAAGTCTTCCTTGTACAGCCGTTTGACGAGGGCGCCCACGTTGTTCTCGGTGTAGAGCAGCAGGTTGTCGTGGAGGGTGTGGAGGCGGCGTGCGCGCAGACGCGTCTGTTCGAAGGATTCCTCCGCGGAGACGTAGAGCACGCGCATGCCTTGTGCGGCAATGCGGTGGGCCACCTGGAGCATAAGCGTGGACTTGCCGATACCGGGATCGCCGCCGATGAGCGTTATCGATCCATCGACGACGCCGCCGCCCATGACCCGGTCGAACTCCGCGATGCCGGTAGTCATGCGCGGCGCCGCTTCCTCCGGGCCTTGCGTAATGGGAATGGGCGCCTCGTTAGTCGCGAAGGAGCCGCGCACATGGGCGCCCGCCTCCGGCGCCTGTTCTTCTACAAGCGTGTTCCATGCCTCGCACTCGGGACACTTGCCCATCCAGCGCGGCACGGTGATGCCGCATTCCTGGCATACATAGACGACCTTAGCCTTGGGCATGGGAAAGGCCTTTCCGGATCATATGTTTCGTGGTGGTGTTTGCGAGCGGCACGGGGCGGGGGCTCTCCTTGTCGATCCTAGCCCAAGCGTAGCACAGCGGCGGCGCGCATACAACGAACGGGCCGAATGTGCCCTTGCGCATGGGGCAGGCGAGATGCAACCGGGCGCGGCGGCATGCTACCCTTAGCGCCCTCCTGAGCGCATACAGCCGCAGTGCCGGCAACCGAACCAGAAACACAAGAGGAAGCAGCTTCTGCATTGGCGCGCAAGTGCGCTGCACAGAGGAAATACGAGCAAGCAATCAGGAGTGGCTGCCCATGAGTCCCGTCTTTCCCTGAGGCCGATCCAAAGAGGGATCTGCTCGCGGACGCGCGCACAGTCCCTTGGTTTGCTTCACTCGTATTGGAACGTATCACTGGCAACGTTGCACCCAAAGCAAGGAACCCGTTCATGCAGGAACTCGTGTTTATGACCGAAGAGCAGGTGCGTCATGTGCAGGCGCACTTTGGTACGCCCGTTTATGTTTATGATGAAGCCACGTTCGTGCGCCGCGCGCAGGAGATGCGCGCTTTCCCGAACGCCTACGGTCTCACTGTGCGCTATGCGATGAAGGCCCTGCCCACGGCGGCCATTCTCCGGCTTTTTGACGCGCAGGGCCTGCACGTCGACGCCTCGAGCGGGTTCGAGGCGGAGCGGGCGTTGCGCGCGGGGGTTGCGCCGGAACGTATACAGCTTACGGCGCAGGAATTGCCCGGCAAACTCGGTGATCTGGTGCGGCTGGGGGTGTTGTTCAACGCCTGTTCGCTGGACCAGCTCGATACCTATGGCCGCCTGTTGCCGAATAGCGCGGTTTGTGTGCGCATCAATCCCGGCCTCGGTTCGGGGAGCACGAATCGCACAAACGTCGGGGGGCCGTCGGCGAGCTTCGGTATCTGGCATGAGCACCTCGATGATGTGTTGGCCATCGGAAAGAAACACAACCTGCGTATAACCCGTATGCACACACACATCGGTTCCGGCTCCGATCCGGACACGTGGGTGCATTGTGCCAAGATCTCGCTCGGGATCGCGGCGGAATTGCCCGAGGTTGGTACGCTCAGTCTGGGCGGCGGCTACAAGGTCGCCCGCATGCCCGGCGAAGAAACGGCGAATGTGCAGGAGATCGGAGGGCGCGTGGTGCCGGAGTTCGAGGCTTTTGCCCGGGACCACGGCCGCAAGCTGCATCTCGAGGTCGAGCCGGGCACGTACCTCACGGCGAATGCCGGCGCCCTGGTTTGTACAGCCCACGATGTCGTCGATACGGGAGAAGCGGGCTACCGGTTTATCAAGGTGGATTCCGGCATGACGGAGACGCTGCGTCCGGCCATGTACGGCGCGCTTCACCCGATTGTCGTGGTGCCGCGCGATACAGGCGAAGGGGGCACGGCGGAGTACCTTGTGGCGGGGCATTGCTGTGAGAGCGGCGATATTCTCACGCCGGCGAAGGGCAACCCGGAGGGGCTCGGCCCGCGTATGCTCACGGTGTGCCGGCCGGGCGACGCGGTGGTGGTCGAGGGGGCCGGGGCCTACTGCGCCTCCCAATGCGCCAAGAACTACAATTCGTTCCCGGAAGCCGCTGAGGTTCTCCTGAGGAAAGACGGCGGCTTTCAACTTATCCGCAAGCGCCAGACGCTCGATCAAATCATCGTTAACGAGTTGTAGCCGGGCGGCCGCTGCGGCTTTCGGCGGCTTGTTCGAGAATCGCCGCGATTTCCGCCACTTCCCGGTCAATGGTAAAGTGCGCGTATACGCGTTCTCTTCCGGCCGCCCCCATGGCTCGGGCGCGTTCGGGCGCGGAGAGCACTTGGTTTACCTTTTCCGCCAGGTCCTCCGGCGCCCCCGGCGCCGCCAGCAGGCCTGTTTCGCCGTCTATCACGGAGTCCAGCGGCCCCCCCGCGCGCGTGGCGACCACGGGGCAGCCCGCTGCCATTGCCTCGATGACCGTGAGACCGAACGGTTCCGGCGTCACGGAAGGCAGCACCAGCACATCCGCCGCAGCCATAAGGGCTGGCACATCTTCCCGCCGGCCGAGGAACCGGACCCGCGCTTGGATGTCCAGGGCCGCGCAACGCTCCTGCAAGCCGGTCAAGTATCCCGGCTTGTTCACCGCCGCCGCGCCTGCTACGAGCACCACCGCTTCCGGATGCGCGGCGAGGATGGCGGGCACTGCCTCGATCAGCACATGCTGGCCTTTCCAGTGCTCGAGTCGTCCCGCACACAACACTACCGGCGCATCCAGGGCAATATGCCATTCGGCGCGCGTCTGCGACCGCGGCGGCAGGTTTTCGAATAAGTGCGGGTCCACACTGTTCAAGACCGTGCGCAGCCGGTTGCCGCACCGCGCGAGCACCGCCGCTACTGCCTCTGAGATGGCGATCGCGCGCGTGCTCCACCGCGCCACGAGCCGCGTCATCCAGCCGAACACGCGCGAGTCCGGAATCAGCTCGCGCACATGCCAAACCAACGGCCGCCCCGAGAGCCGCGCCGCGAACGCCCCCTGCATGTTGAACAACGTGTTTACATGCACCACGTCGGCGTTCATCCGGCGAATGGCTGCCGCAAGCCGCAGCGAGGCCGGCAGAAAATGCAGAGCAAAGCGGACCAGCTTGCCCCACTCGATGGCGCGGCGCGGGGGCACGAGGTGAAAGGTTTCCACCGGGATGCCGTGTTCGCGGTAGCGCGTGATCATCGGGTCGCCATGGCGCAAGAGCATGTGCGGCGCGAAGCGGTCCCGCGGCAGGTGTGTCACCAGGTCATACAATGCGCGGTCGGAGCCGCCGAAGACATCGGCCGCATAATGGCAGAAGGCTACCCGCAGTGGCCGTTGTTCGTGCGTGGCGCCGGTGGTGGACAAGGCACGGTGCTCCCGGAAGTTGGATTGCTTGCGATGCCGTGTATTATTCCTGTGGTTTTATCAGGTGTTCAAACGCGGGCCTGCCAATTACGAGCAGGCCGGCCAGGAATACGGCGGTTGCCGCCAACACCACCCCAGGTGAGAAGCCCGAGGACGCGATTCTCTCCGCATCGAGGCAGGGCGCGAGATACTCGGGCATAGGAAGAAGCTGCAACGAGAACAGGACGGCATTGAAAACCCCGTGTGCAAAGATGGATGCCGCCAGTGAGCCGGTCCGCCACACGAGGTAGGTGAGAAAGGCGCCCGTGAGCGCGGTGGGAAAGAACCGGTAGATGCTCAGATGAAACAGGCCGAAGAGGATCGACACGATCAGCACACAGGCCACGCCGCCCATCCGCTGGCGAAGGCCGGAAAGGAGCGCGCCGCGGAAAAGGACTTCCTCGCACACCGCCGGCGACACGGCAAGCGCAAACAGCATCAGCGGGGCGCCGGCCTGCTGCGTGGCCTCTTCCATAACCCGGGTGAACTCGAGCACATAGTTTTCCGGCGCCGGCAGAACCTGGTTGAACCAGAATGAAGCCTGGATGGCGAGTACCGGCCAGGCGATCGTGGTGAGCAGTACACCGGCGGCGCTGCGCCCCGTCATGCCGCGCAGGTGCAAGGCGGTGCGCAGATCCACGCGCACATACCACAGTAAGGCCAATGTCGGGAGCAGCAGCAGGCCCCATTCGGTGATGAGCAGGCCGCTGACCATATCCCATTGCTGCACCAACGTGCCGACGTAGAACAGGAGCAGCATGACCACGGCGAAGTAGCCTACCGCCGTGCCGGCTGGCAGGGCGGCGCGTGGCGTATAGTGGGTGCGCCGCAAAGTGATCGGCAGGCCGCGGTCGTCACTGAGCACCACTTCTTCGCGCTGGAAGAGCCAGACAGCCATGAGCAGGGCGGGAATGGCGAGCACTGCGGTGCTCACGAATACGATAAACACCTCATTGAGCGTGGCATTACCGGTGAGCAGTTCCTTGAACAGAAGCGCTACATTGCCGATGGGCACCAGCTCGAGGCCGGAGCCCAGTTCCGCGCCCGGGACCGCAGGGAGCATGCTGGGCAGCATGACCAGTAGAAAGAGCGGCATCATGAGGTTCTGGGCCTCTTTGAAACTGCGCGCGAGCACCGCCACGGCCATCATGGCGGCGGCGATGAAGAATGCCAGCGGCACCATGACCGCCACGATCAGTGCAAACGCCGATACGGGCAGGTAGTTGAAGGTCATGCCCATGCGCTGCTGCAGTTCGGGCGGAATCTGCATGAAGACAAAGGCCAGCGTGAGGCCCATGCTCGCCATATTCAGCAGTCCGGTCACCATGGCGAGCATGAACACCGCCCCGAATTTGCCTGCCACGATCTCGAGCTTCGATGCGGGCGTCGCCAGCAAGGTCTCGAAGGTGCCACGTTCCTTTTCACCCGCCGTAAGGTCCACGGCCGGGTAGAAAGCGCCCACGGCGAGCATGATCACCATAAACACGGGCAGCAGGGTGCCCACCAGAACGCCTGTCGTTTTCTGGGGCGGCGCCACATCCTTCCGGGTGACCTCGAAGGGGGTCACAAAGGCGGGGGAGAGGTTGATGTCCGCCAGGCGGTCAGCCCGGATACGGTGCAGCCTGGTGCGCAGTGCCGAGCTGAGCCGTGCGGCCGCCTCCCGCGACGGGATCTCCGTGGCGTCATAGCGGATTTCGATCTTGAAGGGGCGGCGCTCTGCCAAGGCATGGCGAAGGTCGCCCGTGGCGAACACCACCGCATCGAGCCTGCCCTCTTGCAGATCGTGCAGGGGGCGCGCGGAATCTATCAGCGCGACCTGGGGTGATGCGGCCACCCATTCGGCGAGAGGGCTGGGCGCCTGCGTGAAGATAGCTACCCGGGAAGGCGTCTCTTCGAGGTGTCCATGCAGCAGCAGCAGCCCCTGAAAGCTCAGCAGCGTGATCGCCGGATACAGCAACAGCGGCACGCCGAGCATCATAACGAGCGTGCGCTTGTCCCGCAGGGTGTCCAGCAATTCCTTGCGCCAGATGGTTCTCGTTATGTGCAGGTTCATGGCGCCGGCCCTTCTGCCGCGACCAACGCGAGGAACGTGTCCTGCAAGTTCGCCGTGCGGGTGCGTTCGAGCAGCGCCGGGAGGGTGTCCACGGCCAGCAGTACGCCCCGGTGCAACAAGGCGATGCGGTCGCACAGCCGTTCGGCTTCCGCCATGTAGTGCGTCGAGAAGACGACGCTGCGGCCCCGTGTGCGCGCGTCACCGATGAAGTCGAGGATGGTGCGGCTCGACATGATATCGAGGCCCAGCGTAGGCTCGTCGAGGATGAGCGTATGCGGATCGTGGACGATGCAGCGCGCGATCGAGACGCGCTGCATTTGGCCGGCGGACAGCGTGTCGCAGCGGCGGTCGAGGAAGGCTGTCATATCGAGCATGTCACACAGAACTTCCGTGCGCCCGGCGATGGCCGTTTCCTTCATGCCGTACAGTTGCCCGAAGTAGTGCAACGTTTCCCGCGGCGTGAGGCGGCCATAGAGCTTGGTATTGCCCGAGAGGAACCCGATGCCGCGCCGCACCGACTGGGGCGCCTCGGTGACAGTGTGCTCATTTACGCGGCACTGTCCTGTTGTCGGCGGCACGATAGCCGCCATCAGCCGCAGCAGCGTCGTCTTGCCCGCCCCGTTCGGTCCAAGCATTCCCAGCACCTCCCCGTCGCCCACATGGAAAGACGCTCCGGCCACCGCCACGACCGGGGCTTGCCGAGCGGGGTAGAAGACTTTACGCAGCTCATCCGCCTGGATCATTGCTTCCCTGCCAAAGACGTATCGTTTGGCCATGCTCGCCGGCCAACAGCCAAACCGTGCTCTTTGCCTTGTGGCGCACCCGTTTGCCCATGGGTGCTGCCTGCCCGTTTGCCTGCGCGAGCGTAGCACGGAACCCTGCCGGAAAGGAACTGCGTAGGTGTGTATACGCCTTACGGGGTTGGATTGTTTACGCTGTTTTGGGTCAGCAGCACGCTCACGGTCTGGGCGAGTTCATGCTTGTTCAGCGGTTTGATAAGAACCCGGTCAATTCCGATGCGTTGCACGCGTTGTGCGGTAAGCCGGTCGCTGTACCCTGTGATGAGCAGGATCGGCAGGTCTGGATGTAACGCGCGTGCCTGGCGTGCCAGTTCTGAGCCGATCAGGTGCGGCATGACCTCATCCGTCACGAGAAGGTCGAAAGCGTTTGGATCCCGCTGGAAAAGCGCCAGGGCCTCGCGGGGATCCATGCATGCCGTCACGTCGTATTTGAGTGAGCCGAGCATGCGCTCAAGGATGTGCAATATCCGTTCCTCGTCATCGACGACAAGCAGGCGTTCCCCGTTGCCTGTTGGCGCGATCTGGCTGCCTGCGGAACTGGGCTTGGCGCTTGGCTGCCTGTGGACGGGAAAAAACACGCGGAAGGTGGTGCCCACGCCCGGTGTGCTCTCACAGTGAATAGCACCGCCATGGTGGGTGACAAACTTCTCGACGTTCCACAGGCCGAGACCGGTGCCCTTGGCCCACGATTTGGTGGTGTAGAACGGCTCGAAGATGTGGTCCACCACTTCCGGCGCCATGCCGGGCCCGGTGTCCGATATGGTAAGCCGGTAGTAAGGGCCTTCCGCCGCCCCATGTATGCCAGCCGCGGCGACCTCGCGTTCTGTCACTTCTTCCAGTGCGACGTCAAGTGCCCCCCCGTTTTCGGCCATGGCGTCCCTGGCATTTGTGCAAAGGTTGATAACCACCTGGTGCAGTTGCGTCGCATCGCCTTTGATGATCGCATCACGCATGATGTTATCGTAGGTGAATTCGATGGTCGCAGGGAACGCCATTTCGAGGAACCTGCCCACCTCCTTCACCACGATATCCAGGCGCAGGGGTTTGGTAAAGTCCTCTTCCTCCCGGGAGAATGTGAGCACCTGCCGCACCAGATCACCCGCGCGATTCGCCGCGTTCAACACCTGTTCCAGGTCCTGACATTGCTTCGAATCCGGGTCCAGCGCTGCAGCAACCAGTTGTGTGTAGCCATTGATGATACTCAGCGAGTTGTTGAAGTCATGCGCAATACCGCAGGCCAACGTGCCCATGGCTTCGAGCTTCTGGGACTGCTGCAGCCGCTGCTGGCATTCCTTTTCCTTCGTGACGTCCTGGCACAGCGCAATGTAGTGGGTGATGACGCCTTGGGAATCGGCAATTGGCGATATGGACATGCGCAGTTCGTAGTCGTTCCCGTCTTTGTGGCGGTTCAGGAGGTCGCCCGTCCATGTCTCCCCTTTGCGCAAGTGCTCGAACATGCGATAGAAGAACCGTTCGCTGTGCCGGGTGCTCGCAAGCATACTGGCGTCGTGGTTGAGCAGTTCTGGCAGTTCATAGCCGGTAATATCGAGGAACGCCCGGTTTGCGTATTGAATCACCCCATGGGTGTCTGTGAGCACGACGCCCTCGGTGGTATGGTCAATCGCAGTGGCAAGCAGGTGCTGCACCCTGTGCGCATTCTCCTGGCTGGTCACGTCGCGTACGGCAATCACGTAAACGTCTTCTCCTTGAAATGACTGTGGCTGCGCCGACAATTCGATCACATGGTCGGTGCCGCCCGCCTTGAACCGGTGTTTTACGGTCTCACACGGTGCAGGATGAACCGGCAGGGACTGTCCTTGAAGACTGCCTTTTCCCTGGCAGAAAAGCGAATCGGCGGCAGGGTTTGCACACAAGATGTGCCCCGCTGGTGTTGCCACGAGAAGCCCTATATCTGTCTCGGCAAAAGCGAGGAGGGCATAATCCGCCACGGTCCGTGTGCCCGCTGGTGTGGGTGCATCAGCGGTATAGTTACAGAGCTGCCCCAATAGCGTGCTGAACCGCGCGAAGTCGCTCCGGCCGCACAGGTCGTAAAGGCCGAGGTGCGCCAGGGCCATGGCTTCGGTGGCCGTAAGTTCGTCGTCCAGGAGTAGAAGAAGGGGAACGGCCGGCCGCGCCTTGTATGCCCGGGCTATGGTGGCGCGCACCTCCTTCATACCGGCAAGCAACGCGCTGTCGAGCACGGCCACACCCCATTGTTCGGGTGATCGCAGGGCGGCGACCCAATCATCACATGAAGCGTGGACTGTATGCCCGGCGATGCACTTGGATGTAGACGCGTCACGCAGTCCTGTAAGAACCGGGCAGGTGTTGTCCGCCGCGATGAGCGCGTGCATTCGATTTTCTTGGGATGGTGATGCCATAAAATGGCCCTCCGAGTCTTGCCAGGATGTACTGCAAGAATATCTATCCCCCGGCTTCACGAACCTTTATCTTGCGCTCCCCGAGCAGATTTTGCAGACCCCGGCGCATTAGATCCAGGATCAGCCGTGGTTCCACTATCCCCGTGACCGCCAATACCAGCGGCGGGTTCTGCTCGCTGAGGATTTCGTGGATAAGTTGGTGCCCGTGCTTTCGCGGCATCCGCAAATCCGAGATGACTATATCGTAGCGTTTAACCCGCCTCCGGTTATTCGCCACCACCCCATCCGCAGCCACGTCTGTTTCTATGTCATACTTTTCGAGGGCGCGCCGGATTAACTCGCGCTCCTCCGGCATGTCCTCCACCACCAACGCTTGCCAGTTCTTTGGTCCACGGCTCACAGACATCGTGTGTTGTTTACCCGTTCCCTGCTATACATAAGGTTGTTAAGACCTCGTATCAGAATCAAAGAAACTCCCGGCTGTCATGATCCGTGGGAGTCCTTGGAACGTTGCGGTGTTTATTCATAGCCACGCACCTTAAACAATGGAGGTTCTAATGACTTCAGGTTAAGTATACCACAGGGACTTACAAGTGACAATCGAGTTTGATGGTGACGCCGCCTGCTTTTTTATGCTTTTTTATGTGTCAAAACAACACGTTGCACGAAGGTTCTACTCCCGTTATCCTGAACCGGCGTGGTGTCAACGATTATGTGGAAGGAGCAATCATGGGTAAAGGCACGGCATTTGTCACAGGCGCCAGCCGGGGAATAGGGCGGGGTATCGCCATTGCGCTGGCGCGACACGGTTACGATGTTGCCGGCGCGGCGACCAAGGCCGACCCGGCAAACCGGGAAACGGGACTGTACGAAGTGAAGGAGCGCGTCGAGGAATTGGGCGTGTCCTTCTTGCCGGTAACCGGCAATATCGCGGTACGTGGTGACCACGCCCGCTGGATCGACGAGACGCTCGAGGCCTTTGGCGCCATTGATGTGCTCGTGAATAACGCCGGGGTGGCGCCGCTCGAGCGGCTCGACATTCTTGACACGACAGAGGAGAGCTTCGACCGGCTTATCAATATCAACATGCGGGGTCCCTTCTTCCTTACGCAGGATGTGGCCGTGCGCATGATCGAGCAGATTGAAGAAGGGCGCGAGACCACGCCTTCGATTATTTTCATCACCAGCATTTCGTCAGATACCGCAAGCCCGAATCGGGCCGAGTACTGCATTAGCAAGGCAGGGCTCTCCATGGCTGCCATGAACTACGCCGTGCGGCTCGGGGAATACGGGATAAATGTGTACGACGTGCGTCCCGGCATTATCGCGACCGATATGACCAGCGCTGTGCAGGCGAAGTACGACAAGCTCATCGAGGAGGGCCTGCTTGTCCAGAAGCGCTGGGGCACGCCCGAAGACTGCGGCAAGGCGGTGGCAGCATTGGCTGAAGGGTACTTCCCGTACTCGACGGGCAGCGTGATCGAGATCGGGGGTGGATTTGGCCTTAAGCGCCTGTGACGCCATGTGTTGTTCCTTGCGGCGTGCTGACCGTGGTTCTCTGGCACGGGGGTGCGCGCGATGGGCGCGCGGCGTTGGGGTGTTGAATGGCCTTGCACGCGCTGCTGTTAAGCCGTTTCACGCTCGGGAGAACCCCATGGAGAGGCGCGTTTCCGGTATCAGCCAGGGCAGAGGCACGGGGCGCCGGCCCCTTGCGCTGCGGCCATGATGACGTCAAGCCTGCGCCGTGCACGGTCCGCCCTGGCTTCGCCGCGCATGCCGTGGCTGGCCGCATTGCTGGCCATCCTCCTGGCGTCGCCGGCACTCTTCTTTGGTTTTTGCATCGACGACTGGCTCCACCGGCTTGTATTACTCGGCGAAGGGGGGGAGTTGGGGTTCAGCCACAGCCGCAGTGGGCTCTTCGCATTTGTGCGCGGCGTTCCCGCTGAAACGCGCGCGCTGCGCGATACCGGCTTTCTCCCCTGGTGGACGCAGGACGATCTCGTAATATCGTTCTGGCGCCCGGTTTCCGTTTGGACTCATCAACTCGATTATGCCCTCTGGCCGGATAGTGCGCGCCTCATGCATGCCCACAGCCTGCTGTGGCTTGGCATGTGCACGGTGTTGGCCGGCGTGCTCTACCGGCGTGTCATGGGCGCGGGTTGGGCCGCGGGGCTGGCGGTCCTTCTGTTCGCCGTGGAAGATGCCCACGCGATGCCCGCCGGCTGGATTGCGAACCGCAACGGCCTCATCGCCCTTGCCTTGGGTATCACCGCCCTTATTGCGCATATTCGCTGGCGCGAAACCCGCCGCGCACCGTATGCCCTGCTTGCCGGGGTCATGTTGGGGGCAAGCCTGCTCTCGAAAGAAGCGGGTATTGCCACAGCGGCGTATCTTTTCGCCTACGCCGTCTTCGTAGACCACGGCTCCCGCCGGCACCGCCTTCTGTCCCTCGCCCCGTACGCCGTGGTCATTATCGGCTGGCGTATTGTCTACCGCCTGCTTGGCCACGGCATTCACGGGGCCGAACTGTACAACGACCCGCTGATGGCGCCGGCCACGTTCGTGCGTGCCTTGTTTGTGCGTGGTCCGGTGCTCTTTCTCGGGCAATGGGCCGGCCCCCCTGCCGATATCCATGTACTGATGCCAGGCACTGTGCAACTCGCCATGACTGCCGCTGGTCTGGTGCTTTTCGTGGCGGTTTTGTGGCTCGTATGGCCATGTCTTCGGCGCGATGCCATCGCCCGTTTCTGGGCGCTGGGTATGCTGCTCTCTTTCGTGCCCATCTGCGCCACCTTTCCCAGCGACCGCCTGCTCCTCTTCACCGGTATCGGCGCCTTCGGCCTGATAACACGCTATGTGGCGTGGGTTGCCCGCGCCTCGAATGCGGAGGCGCCGCGCCCGTGGCTGCGTTTCCGCCACGCCGGTGTATGGGCGCTCCTGGGCATGCACCTTGTCCTGGCGGCATGGGTATTGCCTGTGCGGACAGCGGCTTTCGGTGTTTTCGGCAATGGAATGAACACCATTTTGCGCGGGGCGCCTCTGTGCGAAGACGCCGCAGAAAAGACCGTGGTATTGCTCGACATACCGGTGGCCTTTTTCGGCAGCTACCTGCCGCTTATCCGCAAGGCCGATGGCCTGCCCGTTCCGCGTCACGTGCACAGCCTTGCCCCCAATACCGGCGTGATGGGCGCGGTGGCGATTGCACGCACGGGCTCCCGTACCCTCACATTGCGCGTGACACACGGCGCCGGCTGGTTCCTGGCCCGCGAGCGTGCGCATCCGGTGGCGCCGGGTGATCGTTTTGCGTTGCCGGGTCTCGAGATACAGATCGAAGAGGCGACCGCCGAGGGCTGGCCGGCGCGCGTGCGCTTTACTTTTGCCCACTCCCTCGAACATCCGGACTATGTCTGGCTGCACTTCGACAAACGAACCGGACGCCTGCGCGCGTGGACCCCGCCCGCATTTTGACATGCCCGGCTGCGCCCGCCTAAAATACGGCCTTTCATCTTTCCTTCCAACACCGCAGGGCGGCGTCGTGTACCCGTCCAAACAAGCAAGCAGGCAGGCAGGAGCAGGTTGTGGACAAGCTGGTCAGTCTTTGCAAACGCAAAGGATTCATTTTCCAATCGAGCGGCATCTATGGCGGCGTAAACGGCTGCTGGGATTTTGGCCCCCTCGGTGTCGAACTGAAGCGCAACCTGAAGAACGACTGGTGGTACTTCTTCGTCCAGTTGCGTGATGACATGGTGGGCCTCGACGCCTCGATCATCATGCACCCGGATGTGTGGGTGGCCAGCGGGCACGTCGAGGCGTTTCACGATATGCTCGTGGACTGCAAGGAGTGCAAACACCGCTTCCGCGAAGACCATCTCGAGACGGACCACTGCCCGGACTGTGGGGGTGAGCTCACGGAACCGCGGGCGTTCAACTCGATGCTGAAGACCAGTCTTGGCGTGAGCGACGACACGGCGGTCCACACCTACCTGAGGCCGGAAACCTGCCAGTCCATTTTCGTCGATTTCAAGGACATTTACAGCTCGTACCGGGTGAAGATCCCCTTCGGTATTGCCCAGATCGGCAAGAGCTTCCGCAACGAGGTAAACCCGCGCAATTTCATCTTCCGAAGCCGCGAATTCGAGCAGATGGAGATCGAATACTTCTGCCGCGAGGAAGACGAGGAGCGGGTGTTCGAGGAGTGGCAAGCGCTGATTTGGGACTGGTACCTCAGCCTTGGCATCGCGCAGCAGAACCTCCGTTGGTTCGAGCACCCGAAAGAAAGCCTGGCCCATTACTCGAAACGCACGGTTGACGTGGAGTATGAATTCCCCTTCGGCTGGGGCGAGTTGCAGGGGTTGGCCAACCGCGGCACCTACGACCTTACCCAGCACTCGAACCATTCTGGCAAGGACCTCAAGTTCTTCGACCAGGAAAAGAACGAGCGCTTTTTCCCGACTGTTATCGAACCGTCCGCGGGCGCCGACCGCACTACGTTGGCCGTGTTGTGCGATGCCTACGAGGAAGACGAGATCGGCGGCGAGAAGCGGGTCGTCATGAAGCTGCACCCGCGCCTGGCGCCCATCAAGGCCGCAGTGCTCCCGCTTGTGAAGAAAGAAGGCCTCGCGGAAATCGCCGCCGGCTTCGAGAAGAAGCTGCGCAAGAAGTTCAATACGTTCTACGACCAGTCCGGCGCTATCGGGCGGCGCTATCGCCGGCAGGACGAAATCGGCACGCCCTACTGCATTTGCGTCGATTTCGACACGAAGGAAGACCATACCGTCACGGTCCGTGATCGCGACACCACCGAGCAAGTGCGCATGCCGATGGACGAAGTCGCCGGCTGGATCGAGAAGCGGGTGAGCTTCGAGCGGGATTGAGCCGCCATCGGGAGGGCGAGCGTCCCCGGGAGCCGTACAAAGGGAGTGCCCAAAATCATGAGCCACACCGACCCCGGAACCTCCTACGACTACGACCGCGCCGCCCCGGACTACGACCGGCACCGCGCGGGGGCGGGCCCCTATTTTGAGGCACTCATCACCCATACCAATATCTTGCGCGCGCAGCAGGTGCTCGAGATTGGCGCTGGTACGGGCAATGAAACCATTCCTTTCCTCGAAGCGCACCCTTGCACCCTGACTACCCTCGAATACTCCGCCGGCATGCTGGCGCAGGGCCGCGCCAAGGAACTGCCCGTGCGCTGGGTGCGCGGTGATGGGATGCATCTGCCGTTCAGTGAGGGCGCCTTCGACTTCATCTACGCGAGTTATGTTTTGCACCACATCCCGGACGTTGTGCAACTCTGCGCGGAATGCCGCCGCGTGCTCACCCACGGTTCGGTGGCCTTTATCACCGTACCCGAGACGTTTATTCAGAGCCATCCGCTAAACGCCTATTTCCCGAGTTTGGCTGTCGTCGACGGCAAACGCTTTCAACCTATCGGTGAGGTGATCGAGGCTTTGAATGCGGCCGGGTTTGATCACGCGGGCTCAGACCACTGCGTCGGACCACCTCGCCCTGTGGATGAGGAATATGCGCAGTGGATCGCTGACAAGTTTATCTCCACGTATGACCTCATCCCCGATGAGGAGTTACGCACCGGCCTCGCACGGCTGCGGCAAGACATTGCAGCCGCCAAAGCGCCGAGCATCGCCCGCGAAGCCTCGGTGGTCTGGGGGTATGCGTAACGCGAACCCGGACGCACACCGACTGGCCCGCACGGGCGGCGGGGTGAAAAGGGCGCGCGGCTCCGTGAGCCGATATGTCCCGTTCCTGCTATACTTGTGTCCATGGCGAAAAAGCGGAAGAAAAAGCGCAAGCTCGTGCGTGAGCGCGACTGGGAAACGCAGGGCGAATTTGCTTTTTCCCATGACCGCGTGAAGCACCGGCGCGCCGTGCCCAAGGTTTCAGACAATGCGCCACGCCCACCGCTGCCCACGGAGTTTACCCCCAACGCGTGCGTGGTCAGTCATTCCAAGAAATGGGCCTTTGTCGAGATTGACGGCCAGGAATTGCTGTGTAAGATCGACGAACGTCTCGAGGAAGAAACCGCCACCCTCCTCGCCCCCGGCGACCAGGTGCTTGTCGCGTGGGAGGGCGGCGAGGCCTTTGTGCGCGGGGTGGCGGCGCGCCGCTCGAAGCTCAGCCGCAAAGCGCCGGAGCATTCCCGCCTCGAGGAGCAGGTGTTCGCCGCAAACGTCGACCTGCTCGTCGTTGTCGCGTCAGTGGCTGATCCGCCGTTGCGCCCCGGCCTGATCGATCGCTACCTCATTGCCTCGTACGGCTGTCACGTAGAGCCGATACTGTGTATCAACAAGATGGACGTGGCGCCGGCCGAGCCGCCGGAAGCCGCGATCTACCGCGATCTTGGCATCCGCGTGTTCACGACCAGTTGCGCGACCGGCGCGGGCATCGGTGCCCTGCGCGACGCCTTGCGCGGGAAGGTCAGCGTGCTCTCGGGCCACAGCGGCGTTGGGAAGTCCTCCCTCATAAACGCCCTCGACCCGAACGCGCGCCTGCTTACCCGGGAAGTCAGCCAAGCCACGGGAAAAGGCAAACACACCACCACCGCCGCGCGCATGTATGAGCTGGAAGGCGGCATCCGTATTATCGACACCGCCGGTATCCGCGCGCTGGGCCTGTGGGGCGTGTCGCCCGCGGAGGTTGCCACGTACTTCCCCGACCTGGGCGAATACGCCGCCGCCTGTAAGTTCAATGACTGCACGCATACCCACGAACCCGGCTGCGCCGTGCGCGAGGCGATTGAAGCCGGCCAGCTTTCCCGGGCCCGCTACGAAAGCTACCTGCGGATTCGCGCAAGCCTGGAAGCGGAGAGAGGATAGGGCCGCGCGCCGGCCGACCGGAGTACCGTGCGCGGGCTACAGCGCGGCTGCGATGTTCGTCTTGACGGCACCTATCTCGATACCGTCCGCTGCCTGCGCGCAATAGGTAAAGCCCGCCGGTGCTTCGATGGTCACGTCGACCGCCCCGGCATCGCGCTCCCAGCGCACGAACACCTCGCCGCCCTCCACGGGCAATGCGCCCTCGCACCATGCCACGGGTATCGCCGGCGCCCGCACGTTCACCTGTTTGGCGGCGCGATTGATCTGCACACCGAGCACGTCACGGTACAGGCTCACCGCGGCGTGGCTGGCGAAGCCGTGGTTCAGACTCGCGTAATCGCCGTCGTTCTCCCACAGAGTCCCCGTTTCCACGGCCATGTGGTGGAAGTTCCCCTTGAGCGTTTCCAGAATTTTCTCATACTCACCCCACTGTGACAGCAACTCGAGGCGGAGCATATGCCCGATAAACATATTCGCCGGGTGCACGTCCGGATGCAGCCCTTTCTCGATGCGGTCCGGACCGAATGCGTCGATGAGTGTTTGCTGCAATTGCCCATGCTCCTTCGCCGTCGCTGCACCCATGTAAAACGCGAAGTATTGGCAGACTTCCGAGTGGTTTTGCGTCACCTCGAGGCTGCCGTCTTCCTTACGCACCGCGTTGTCCACGAAGAACTCGCCATCAAACGACTGCTCCCGCACGGTATCGAGCGTTTTCCGGGCCTTCGCCGCGAGCGCGGGCATGTCGTAGAGCTTTGCCGCCGTCGCCAGCGCTTTGGCATACAGCATGTTCGACGGATAGTTCACGTCCTGCACGAACTCATTTGCTTTCGACCACTCGACGAATACCCAGCTATCGAGTTTTTCCAACAGGCCGTCTTCATTCTCGAAAGGCTCGAGGTAGTCGAACAGCGCGCACACTTTCGGTTTCAGCCTTTCGATGAGTTCCTCGTCGCCGCTGCGCTCGGAGTATGGGCCGAGTTGCACCACGAACCACAGCGCCCAGTTCGGGATGAACACGCCGTTGTAGTGGTCCGCCGGATAGCACATGGGCAGCATGCCATCCGGCAGGTACGCGAAGTCCGCCGCCTGCGCGTAGTTTTCCAGAAACGCGCGCTCCATAACCGTATTGCCGGAGATGTGGAGCGCCGCGTTCGCGATGAAGTACGAGTCGCACAGCCAGCCCGCGCGTTCCCGGTGCGGACAGTCCATGAACAAATCCGCCGCATTCTGCGCGTAGGTATGCACGGCTGCTTCAAAGATATCGCCGAGTTGCGGGTCGCTCGCGGCGAAGCGCGCCTTGTGGGTGGCCGGGTTTTCATAGCGCCGCATGCCGATGTCTGCCACCGCACACGCGCCCTGCGCCGCGATGAACTTGAGGTAGCGCATGGTGTATGGCTCGAAAGTCTCGACTTCGTAGGTGCCCGGCGCGAAGTCGCAGGTGAGTATGTTTACACAGCCGAGGCGCCGCCAGTTCACGTCGCCTTCCATGAGAATCTCGTCCCATGTGACATACAACCGCACCGGCTCGGTGCACCGTATCGTGAACCGCGGGAATCCCGACAGGTTCCGCCCGAGGTCGATGATGTGGTAATCGTTTTCTTCGATCGCGATTAGCTGGTCTTTGTGGAAGGGCTTTCCCAGGGCGTGGCGGGACTTCGTTTCCATGTGCTGAAGAATGTTCGACGGCACAAGGTCCAACTCGTCTTCCGGGTAGCCGCCGAGATCCGGCCCGATGTTCACCAGCGCGCGGTCTTTCCAAAGCTTGACGTCGCCCTCCACCGGGCCCATTGTGCCCCTGGCGACCTGGGCCTGCGCCGGCATGATCATGAATTCGGCGTAGGGCATGTTGCGCGGGATCAACGTTTTGGCCGCCTGTTTGGCCAGTGGTGCGGGGGGGAAATCCGCTTCCGGGGCCGTGCGCCAGGTGTCCCACCCCGGCGCGAGATCGTACACCTCGATGAACGGCCGCTGAAAACTGAACCGTTGCACTTTCTGGACGCGCTCATCGAGGATCGATGCTTCGAAGGCCGTCCCCGCAGCGCCGCCTGTCGCCGCGAGGACCTCACCGCCCGATACTACTTCTGCTTGGAGGAAGGCGGGCTGATCGAGCAGGTAGTAACTGTTTACGTTGTAGCCGGCCACCTCGATCGCCACCACATTCGGCCCTGGCGCGAGCGCCTCCGCCAGGTTCCATTCATCGAGCCGGTAGTGCCCATGCGCCGCGCGGGCCGGGCCATGGCCCGCGAATGCCCCGTTTACATAGGCGCGGTAGAGTGTCGAGGCGGCGATTCGCAAGGTGGCCGGTTGTTCCTCCGGGAGCGAAACCGCGGCGCGAAAACGCACCGACAGGTTCTTTTCCGTTTCCCGGCCTTCCACCCAGACCGGCTCCGCTTCCTGAAAGTAGGCGTCCGGTGCTGTGAGCAGTGTGGCGCATACGAGTAACGCGCTTCCCAACATGACTTTTCCCCTCCGGCCATTGGAGCGTGTTTACGCAACATGTGAAGTGGCTATAGTCGCACCTGCCTCGTGCGAGTTCAAGAAATGCGGCTCGCGGGGTCCCACCTTCGCGAAGACGCCTCCCCCTTCGCCAAGGCGCTACGGAGGACAAGCCGGTGGGCAGGCGTTCGCCGTCCCGGGATCTCTGCGCCGTGGGTTGTGGGCGAAGCCCATGTCAGGGGCGGTATTGCGATCGGCGCCTTCACGCTTCGGCGGGGTCTTCTCCGAGGAGGAGGCGCAGCACGGCGTTCGCCTGATGGTGCGCGGCGACGCCGACGCGTGGCGCCATAAGGCCGGTGCCCGGCGCGGCGGCGGTGGCGCTGTCACCGATGACCACGAGGTTGCGCCCGGCCTTGCGCGTGACGACCGTGTTGGCCGGGCGGTGGCCCGCGAGGCCCGTCGCCAGCACAAGGGGTACTTCGGGCCGTGCACACCGGAAAGACTCGACGAGCATGGCCTTCTGATCCGCGGCGTCAAAGGCCTCGACCATGACGTCGACATTGGCGAAAATCGCCGGTACATTCTCGGGTGTGAGGCGCACCGCGTGTCCCTCGAGCCGTACGTAAGGGTTGATGCGTGCGAGGTTCTCGGCAAGGGCATGCACCTTGAGTGCGCCGATCTGGTCGACGAAGAACTGCTGGCGGTTCAGGTTGCTCGGTTCAACCACGTCGTAGTCGGCGAACACAAGCCGCCCCACACCGATGCGCGCGAGTGCAATGGCCACCGCACTCCCGAGACCTCCTGCGCCCGCAATGCCCACGCAGGCCCGCTTGAGCGTCACATGGACCCCGGGCGTGTGCCGGGCAGCCATCAGCGCCTCGAGTGTTTCACTGTCCGGCGTTTCGCCGCGGCGAATACACACGACCGCATCGCCCTCGTGCAGCAGCACATCTTCGTGCGCGGGTGCGCCGTTGTAAACGAGCACATCGGCGTTGGGCTTGCGGGCGTTGCGCAGGGCGTAGAGGGTGGTGCCCGCCGGTACGGTGAGCGGCACCTCGGCATAGGTTATGGTAATTTCGTTGGCCATTGTGGCGTATTGTAGCGGAGACGGTAATCGCTGTTGAACCGCGTGTTGTGCCGTGGCTGCGCACCTTCCCTTTGGAGCGTGCGTGTGTGCTAAAGTAACGGCTGTTCGTAATCGTCCAACCTCATAACCTCGGCAATTGGAAAGGGAAGAACCATGTTGCGATGGTGCGTTTTTGTGTTGTGCGTATTGCTTATGACAACCGTCTTTGCCGCGAAAAAGCGTGAAGACGACGTAATGGGCCTGTACCTGGGCGCATTCGAGGATGGAGCGTGGCAGGCGCGTGCTATTGAGGCAAAGGTCATGGCGCGCGGCGAGACCCGATGGCAGGCGGCGCTCTACGTAACCGCCGGTGACTCCGATCCGGTGCGGGTCACGGTAACAGGCGAGCGCCCGCGCGATGCGGAAGCCGCCGCGTTTGCCGGCGATGTTGACCTCGGGGCGGCTCTCGGCGGCACGTACGCGGTGCGCGGCAAGATCGAGGACCGCACGTTCACCGGCCACTTTCGCCAGGGCGGCGGGCAGATTGCCTTTACGCTGGATTATACGGAAGTCACGCCGCCAAGCCTCGGGGCCCCCTGTCCCGATGACGGCATGGTCCTCTTTGACGGCACGAACCTGGACCAATGGCAGCGCGAGCCGGAAAAGTGGTGTCTTACAGAAGACAGCGCCATGCAGGTATGCGGCAGCGGCCTGCGCACGATCGAGGAATTCGGCAGTGCAAAAATGCACATTGAATTTCGCACCCCCTTCATGCCCGATGCGATTGGCCAGGCGCGGGGCAACAGCGGGGTTTACGTGGCTGGCATCTATGAATTGCAGGTGCTCGACAGCTTCGGGTTGCCGCCCGCATGGAACCATTGCGGCGGGATTTACAAGATCTCTCCGCCATCGGTCAATGCAACGTTGCCACCCGCGCAATGGCAGACCTACGACATCGATTTTCAGGCGGCCCAGTTCAACGCCCAGGGCGAGAAAACCGCGAACGCCCGGATAACGGTGATACACAACGGCACCGTGATCCATGATGACCTCACGTTGGACGATCGCACCCCGGGCGGTATGGGCGGCGGCGAACGGCCGCAAGGTCCTATCTATTTGCAGGACCACGGCAACGACGTGCGCTTCCGCAATATCTGGATCGTGCCGCAGGAAGGATAAACGGTACGGTCCTGTCAGGACGTGTCCGCGAGGGGGCTGGGTCTGTTGCGGGTTTTGCGGCCTTGTTGGCGCAAATGCGCTTCGCGCCCAATGAAAACCAATGCCGCCGCCCAAGAAAAACGTTTTTCTTGGGCCGTTCCGGCGTGTAAGGCACAAAACAGCTACCCAAGAGGCTCGAAGCCTCTTCCACTTTGGTTGCGGTTATGGCCGCTGTGTCAATTCGTGTCACGCAATTCTCCGCCGCGGGACTTTCGGTCCGGTGACTGACGCGGCGTTGCCCTTGCGCACGGACATTTCTTGGTCTACCCTGTTCCCGGACACACAACCCGGGGAGTTCGTGCCATGCGCTTGTTATCCTGGCTGATGTTGCTTGCCGTTGCCGTGTCCGGTGCGGCGCAAGAGGCGGAATCCACCGAGACCATCCTGCAGCGTGAGTTGCAGCGCACTGCCCCGGACTACGTGGTCTACGTGCCGGGCAGCGTGGATGGCTCGACCTTCGACACCGGGAACGAACATTTCCTGGTGTTCGATGGGCCGGACGGCGCGCTCATGGCGGTGTGGACCCAGAGCTCGTACGAGGGCGCGGGCGACCACCGGATCATGTTCTCCCGATCGGAAGATGACGGCGAGACCTGGGCCGAGCCCAAGCGCATCGTCGGCGCCACGAAGCCGAAGAAAGGCCTGCAAGCGAGCTGGGGCTTCCCCATGGTGTCGACGTCGGGGCGCATCTACGTGGTGTGGAACCAGTACCAGGGGATCGCCGATTACCACCACCAGATCACCGGCACGATGGACGCCTGTTACTCGGACGACAACGGCGCCACGTGGTCCGAGCCGCAGACCATCCCTATGAAGCGCAGCCCTTGGGATCACCCGGATGAGAAGTACCCGAGCAACTGGATCGTGTGGCAGAAGCCCATCCGCACGCACGATGGCAAGTGGTTCACCGGCTTCACGCGCTGGGTGAGCCCGGCGGTGCGCACTGAGCCCCACATCAACTCGTGGACGGCCGCGGAGTCGGTGGTCGAGTTCATGCGCTTCGAGAACATCGATGAGAATCCCGAGCCGGAGGACATCGAGGTCACCTGGTCGGACCCGGATGCGGCCTTGCAGGTCCCGCATTACGACAACCCGGACCTGAGCATTGCGCAGGAGCCGAGCCTGGTCTATCTGCCCGACGGCCGCCTCTTCTGCACCATGCGCACCATGACCGGGTATATCTGGTACAGCCTCAGCGGCGACGACGGCGCAAGCTGGTGCAATCCGCGGCCGCTCCTGCGCAAGGACCACGGACTCCCGATTCAGGAACCGCTGTGTTGTTGCCCCATCTACGAGTATGAAACAGGCCGCTATGTGCTCCTGCACCACAATAACGACGGCCACTTCGAGGGATCGAAGCGCGAGGAGACGGGCAAGAACCGGCGGCCCGCGTTTATCGCGCTGGGTGAATACCGCCCGGATGCCGAACAGCCCATCTGGTTCTCGGAATCGAAGGAACTGATGGACAACGACGGTGTCGGAATCGGCCCGCTCACGCGCACGGACATCGGCGTGTACCCGAGCACCACGCGGCGCAACGGTGCGTTCGTGCTTTGGCACCCGGACCGCAAGTTCTTCCTCGTCGGGAAAGTCATCTCGGAGGCCTGGCTGGCGGACCTCGATGCGCCGGAGTAATGCCCTACATCACTCCCCAGGCGGGGGCGGCGGCGCTGTGTCCACGCCTTGCGCAGCCACGGTCACGGTGTCGCCGCGCTGGCGGCGGTAGGCCTCGGCCACAGCGATTATTGAGACCGGCATGGTCACCAGTAGGCCCACGATGAGTAGCAGGAAGCCGACCAGATTTACCCCGATGAGGGCAAGGGTGAAGATAACCCACGCGCCGAAATTGTCCATCACCATTTTGCGCGAGGTTTCCATGGCGGTCCAGAAGTCGGACTTGTCGTCCACGAGCACGCAGAACGTCGGCAGATACAAGGCCGCCACCAGAATACCGGGCACGATCAACAAGATAAAGCCGATCAGGGAGAAGAGCGACACCAGCACATTGACGAGCAGCGCCATAATGAACAGGTTGGGGTCCTGAAACGCAACGAAGAGGTCGCTGAGGATGGGGGTGCGCCCGCGCAGTGCGTCGAGGGCCATCTTGTAGAGGCCGAGCGCCAAGGGTCCCGCGAGCAGAGAACCGACGATGTACAAGAGTTGGTTACCCAGCGCCACGATGATCCCCGTAATGACCACGCCGCCCAGAAAAGGCGCCACGTTGCCTGAGAAAATCGCCCATGCCTTACCGAGCAGCTCGCCGACCGGCAATGCTACGCGGGGATTAGATTCTGTCATTGTAAGCTCTCCATTGTGACATTCGACGTGGATTCGATTTCTGCGAAAACACAGGTTACGCTAACAACTCAGGCAACACGAAATCAAGCAGTATCGGGGAACGGCAGGTGCGGTGATATGCGCATTGGCAGGGAGAGCGACCGCATACATATCGGCCCCATGACCAGGCAGCCAGCCAGCCCGGCGCTTGCAGCCCCCGCTTGGTCTCGGTCCCCGCTTTGCGCGTGAAAGCCGGCATTTCAGCGCGGCAAAGGGCACGGCCACGCCCAGCGTTCGTTTCTGGCCGGAGTGCTGGTCGTGTGTCAGTTTTCTGCGTGGAGCGCTTGGGGGGCCTTCGGGCCGGCGCCTTGGGGTACAATGCGCACGGTAGACATGAAACCCGAGTGGTCGCTGAGGATGGTCATTTCGCCGGGGCCAAAGTAGATGCTGCGCGCTTCCTTCAATGTGGGCGGCCGCGCGAGGAAAACATGGCCCTTTGACCCTTGCACCTTGCCCTTGATCACCTGGGTATCGAGCACTTCGAACCGGTACTGCGGGTTTGACACCGCAAAGATATGGTCAATGCCGGAATCGATACTCATGACTCGTTCGAGGTTCAGCCTGTTGATAGCCAATTGCAGGTCGTCCCGGTCCGGTTTCGTGTTAAAATCGCCCACGACAAAAGCCGGACCGCTGCCGGTGGCAGTTTCCGCCACAAAGCGGCTGAGGCCCTGCATTTGCGAGGTACGCACTTCGCGGTAGCCTGTGGGGTGCCGGCGGCCCGCCTGGGCGTGGGTGTTATAGACATCGACAACGGCGCCGCCGGGAAGCTCGATGCGCGCAAGCCCCACGCCCTTGCCGGCCCACCAATCGCCTTCCCAGAGTTTGTACCAGGGGTTGCTTTGTTCAAAACGGTGGAAGTAGTGCTCGACAATGGGCCAGGCGCTCGCGATGAGCAGGCCGTTGCCCACGGTTCCGCTCGGAAACTGGACAAAATGCTGCAAGCGCGACCCGCTCAATTCATCCAGGAGCAGCGCACGATCATTTTTGACAAAGGCTTCCTGAAACCCAACGATGTCCGGGTCGAGTTTGGTGAGCACGTCGGCGATGGCGCGCATCCGCTCGGGGCGGTTCGTGGTAAACCCATACGCGCTGGCGATGTTGTAGGTGACAATCTTGAGCGTGAGCGGTTCGCTGAGAGACGGTGGCGGTTCCTCGAGTAAGCGGCTGGCGCTGTAGTCGGTGGGCGCGCCCACGCGGCCATTGAACAACGCCAGTACGCATGCCGTCAGCACAAACAGGAGCGGCGCCAGCAAAACCAACACACCGCAGCCCAATACCATGCGCTTGAAGAAGCCACGGCCCGATTTATGCTCTTCCATGAACTTCTTTTCTCCGCTGGCTTCAAGCCTGTAAGCCGAAGGCCGGCTTTCGCGTCTGCCACTTGCCGCGTGTGAAATCGGGACAGTCCACCGGGGCGCTGCCCTTCGCAATCGACGCCTCGGACAAGCCCACAATACTGCTCATGGTGGCCGAGTCGTACACGTCAATAGGCGGCTGTGTCTTGTGACGCACCGCGTCGAGGAAAAGTTTCAACTCGATGTAGTCCGTGCCGCCGTGGCCGGCTGCCATGGCCTTCTCACCCATGGTGCGCCACCAGACGTGGTCGAACTCATCGATGTACGGCGGGAAGGGTTCCCACTCGTGGTCCTTTGGACTCCGGCCGGCGATGAACACGGCGTCGTGCTCGTGGCTGTAGATGCCGCCGGTCCCTTGCAGGAGCCAGCGGTTGTCGTAGGGGCGGGGGAGCTGCATGTCCCCGACGATGGCGATGCTCTTGCCCTGCTTCGTGCGCACGATAGTATGGACCATATCGCCCTGGGGCCAATCTTCCTGTGCCTTCGGGTGGTCGGGGCCGAGATTTTCCTTGAACCAGGCGTGGATACCGCGCTGCGCTGTGGCGGTGCTGGTGACGTAATCGAACGCATCGCCGCAGTTGATGTCCATCCATGAAAGGATCGGTCCCTCGCCGTGCGTGGGATACTGGTCGCAATTGCGTTTTGCCATGAAGCCGCCGGGCCAGCGGTTCGATCCGTCGCTGCTGAAGAACCAATGGCGGCAATCATGGCCATAGCAGCCCTGGGTGTGCATGATCTCACCGAAGAGCCCCTCGCGCACCATGTTCAGCACGGCGAGGTTGTCGCGCCGGAAGCTCCAGTTCTCGAGCATCATGCAGGGCACGCCGGTCTCCTCCGAGGTGTCGACGAGCTGCCAACACTCGTCCACGGTAATCGCTGCGGGCACTTCGACCCCGGCATACTTGCCGGCCTTCATCGCGTCGACGGCCATGGGTGCGTGCCACTGCCACGGGGTTGCGACGATGACCGCATCGAGATCGTCGCGGGTGCATAGGTCCTTGTAGTGGTGCTCGTCGCGGGTGTAGGTTTTCGGCGCGGGCTGGCCGGCCTCGCTGATGAGCCCCACCGCGCGCTCCACCACCTTGGTGTCGATGTCGCAGATGGCCGGTACCTGCACGCCGTCCATCTTGAGCAGGATGCGCAGGAGCGCCGTGCCCCGGTTCCCCGTTCCAATAATCCCCACGCGGACCGAGTCCGGCTGTGCGTTGGCCTTGCCCGCACCCAACACGCCGAAAGCCGCCGTGCCCGCGGCGGCACCCAGAAACTGCCTTCGATTGACCGAATGACTCATGGTGGTACTCCTGTGATCAGTATTTTCCCTCGCTCACTACTGTCCAAGGCAATTTTTCGGAAACCGTTGCAGAATCGAAACAAACGGTCATTCCCGCGCAGGCGGGAATCCAGAGCCGGTCGTACAGCGTTTCCGGCGTCTTTTCTGGATGCCTGCTTTCACAGGCATGACGAAATGGACGCAAGTCTCTTCATGAAAGTAACGGTCTCGAGAATATGCGGCGCCCATCCAGCCCGAAAATGAACGCCGGCGTGTGTGTTTTCTGAGCGTATTTTGGCAAGAGTGAATTCGGGTGGTACGTATACGGTGCATGCAAAACCCGAAATGGGGTGATTGTCCCCGGCGCCCAAGACGGCCGGTGCCCTCGAGCGGCTCAATCATAACCGCCGCGCAATGCACGCCAACGCACGCGCAGCAGATCCCAGAACATACGCACAGCATCGCGGACGGGATGCACGCGTGACTTCGGCTCGTTGAGCCAGCGCAAGGGAACCTCGTCAACACGCAGGCCGTGCAGCTGGGCGATATAGAGCAGTTCGGCATCAAAGCTGAAGTGCATGATTGTCTGCCGGGGAAATATCACGGCGCAGGCCGCGGCTGTGAACCCTTTGAAACCGCACTGGGTGTCCCGAAAACGGGTGAGCCCGAGAAGGCGCAATACGCCGTTGAATACTTTGCCCATGCACTCACGGTACCAGGCCTGCCGCACAGCCACGTCGGATTCCGGCAGCGAGCGCGACCCGATCACGACATCGGCGCCCGCCTCGAAGCGTGGCCACAGTTTTTCCAATTCCGCGATAGGAGTCGATCCGTCGGCATCGTAGAACACACGGTAATCGCCGGTGGCCGCCGCCATGCCTTCGCGCACGGCAAAGCCTTTGCCTTGGTTTGCCGCATAATGCACGCACCTTACCGGCGTGCGCCCAGCCGCGCCCACCCCCTCGACCGCCGCACGGGTGCCGTCATCGCTGCCGTCGTCGACCACGATGATTTCCGCGTCATAAGGCTCGGCGTCGAGATAGCCGATCGCCCCATGCAACGTATCCACGATGCGGTCCGCCTCGTTGTATGCCGGTATTACCAAACTACACTGCACTGCTGCCTCGATTCTTGCGGTACTTCCCGGGCCCGGCAAGGCCGTCCATTCATGGCACAAAGGCCCGCACACCGTGGCGCGGCTTGCCTTGCGGACATTCAGGAAATGCCGGCTCGGGCGTGCGAGCGCCGCCATGCTACTTCACCGGGTTTGACCGGCACAACGGGCGCACCGTTTCGCCAGCAGGGCAACGTGCATTATACTGAGGCCCAGCCGCCGTTGGTGCCTCATGTCGCACAGGCGGCCAGAGGAGCTGTCCATCATGGCGTTGCGGCCGAAAGCACGAACCACCCTGCTGTTGCGGGCCGGCCTCTGGGCGCTTGGAATCGGCATGTTCGCCCTACTGCTGAGCGGTAACCTGCTCTCCTGGCTGACCGCGAAGGACTTGCTCCAGCAATTGATCAAGAACGAAACCGAGGAAGCGGCACAGCACTTCTCCATCCAATTCGATCATTACATGGAAGGGTGCCAACGCGACCTCAGCTATCTGGGCACCGTCCTCACGCGCCACAACGCCGCCCACAATCTTTCGCTCTACCGCCACCGCGCAAAGGTCATGCAACAGGAGCGGTCCGCCTGCCGCGCCATCATCCTGCGGGATGACGCCGGGGAGCTACTCGAAATAACCCCCCCGGATTTCGCCGAAATCACCCTGCCCCGTTGCCATCCCCCGGAAAATGCCGGGCAGGGCGACACGCCATTTGCTATTTGCGCCCCCATGCCATTCGATGAGCGTGTGTTTGCGCTCCATTTCGACTCAACGGATTCCGAACTGGGCAACCGCAACCTTACCATGCTGCTTGACATCGAGCGTATCGTCGCCAACATCTCCCAGGATTTCCGCAACCAACAATTCAGCCTCAGCCTCAAGGTGCCTGGCGGCCCGCGCTTCAGCACGGCGATTCCCGCCGACACACACGCCCGTCAATGGGCCACCACCCGTAAATTCACTTTATTGGGCGGAACCTGGATCGCGACCGCGCGACACGTCAATCCGGCACTTTTCCAGCAAATGCGCTGGGAGAACACCGAGCGCCTGGCCATCAATATCCTACTTTCCCTCATCGCCACCGCCCTCCTGCTCTACACGTTTCAGAGCTGGTACCGGCTACGGCAGCACCGCCACGCCCTGCGCGAGACCAATGAACGGCTCGAACTGGCGCTTCGGGCCGGTGAGGTGGGCGTGTGGGACTGGTTCCCCATGACGGATCGCGTCATCCTCGGACGGGAATGGTTCGCCCGACGCGAATTTGAGGATCTTGACGAAACCCTGGATCAAATTGATAACTGGCGGGATACGCTCCATCCCGATGACGCGCCGCGTGTGCTCGAGGCCGTGCAGGAAAACCTGGACGGATCGCGCGTCAGTTTGTCCGAGGAAGTGCGCGTGCGCGGCGCCGGGGGCACGTACTTCTGGATTCTGCTGGTAGGCCGTGTGGCCTGGCGCGATTCCGAAGGCAACCCCACCCGCATGATCGGCATTTTTACGGACATTTCCAAACGCAAGCAGACCGATGAGTTGCACGAACATGTGACGGCTGTTGTTGAAAACTCGGACGACGCCATCATCGGGTTGGATTGCGCGGGCCGCGTCACCAGTTGGAACGCGGGTGCATGCCACATCTACGGCTACCCCCGCCACGAAGCGCTTGGTAAACCGCTGGCCACGTTGTGCGAGGGCAGCCCGGACATGGCCGACGTTCTGAAGCGGGTACTGCGCGGTCAAACCCTGCGCCATATCGAGATCGCCTGCCGACACCGTAGCGGCGCCCCCATGGATCTCTCGTTTACCCTATCTCCCATTCGCGACGCCGCCAACAGCATTACCGGCGCTTCTTGCATCGCATGCGACATCACCATGCGCCGTGCCACGGAAGTCGCCCTGCGCCATAGCCAGCGCGATCTGGCCCGCGCCCAGAAGATTGCACGAATAGGCAATTGGCGCTGGGATTTCGCTACAAGGGAAATCACCTGGTCAGAGGAGATATACCGTATCTTCGGTGTAGACAGGAACACCTTCGACGGCAACTATAAGCAATACTTTTTCAACGCGATCCATCCCGGCGATTATGAGAAGGTGCGGCGTCAGGTGCGGCAACTGCGCACCACCCACAAGCCCATCGCCAGCGAATTCCGCATCATAAGAAATGGCGAGACACGCCACATTACCGCCGACACCGAATACCTCAGCGACGATGACGGGAGGCACATCGGCCTGATAGGCACGCTGCAGGATATTACCGAGCGCAAACGCGCCGCCGCCGCCCTGCGCCATGAAACCGAGCGCGCCCAACATTATCTCGATATTGCTGGCGTCATGATGATCGCCATCGACGCCGACCAGCGGATCACCCTCATCAACCGCAAGGGATGCCAGATACTCGGCTATGAGGAACACGAGCTTCTCGGCGCGAACTACATCGACACCTGCCTGCCCCTGCGCTTGCGCCAGTCAATGCGCACACTATTTCAGGAATTGCTGCGCGGAGAATTTGAACAGATGGAGGCGCATGAAAACCCCGTGTTTACCCGCAGCGGCGAGGAACGCATCATCGCATGGCGCAACAGCGTGCTGCGCAATGAGGCCGGCGCTATTGCCGGCGTATTGAGTTCGGGCGCGGACATTACGGATCAGCGCCGCGCCGAGCAGGCGGCCAAGCTGCGCGAGCAGCAACTCATCCAGGCCGACAAGATGGCCTCTCTCGGGATCCTGGTCTCCGGCGTGGCCCACGAAATCAACAACCCGAATGCGTTCATCCTCTCGAATATCACCTCGCTGCACGACGTGTGGGAGGGTATTCGCCCCGTGCTCGAGGAATACCATGAAGAGAACGGCGACTTCCTGCTTGGCGGCGTGCCCTACAGCAAAATGCGCGACCGCGTGCCCCGCCTCATCGACAGCATGCGCGACGGCGCCCAGCGGATCAGCGTCACCGTGCAGGAGCTACGCGGCTTCGCCCAACAGGAACCGGACGGGTTCATCGAGCCCGTCGACATCGATGAAGTGCTCGACTCCGCCACCACGCTCCTGCATAACATGATCAAGCGGTCTACACGCCATTTTGTGCGCGATAGTCCGCAAAACCTCCCGCCTGTACGTGGCAGCTTTCGCCGGCTCGAGCAAGTGACCATCAATCTCATACAAAACGCGTGCCAGGCTTTGCCCGATCCCAGCCGCGCCATACAGATCGCCGCGCGCTACACCCAAGACACCGGCGAGGTTATCCTCTCCATCACCGACGAAGGCAGCGGCATCACGGCGGACCTGCTGCCCCGTATTACCGATCCCTTTTTCACCACCAAGCGCGACAGCGGAGGGACAGGACTCGGCCTGTCTATCTGCGCAACTATTATCAATGCCCACAAGGGCGCTATGCACTTCCGTTCCATCCCCGGCAAGGGCACCACGGTCGACGTACACCTGCCCGCACATGGGAACAGCCACGACCAGGAAAGCGCCGCATCATGACCGCACCCTTCACCGACCTGCCCGTTTTGCTTGTCGACGACGAACAACACGTCACCGAAAGTCTCGAGACCATCCTGAACGCCGGCGGCATCGAGAATGTCATCGCCCTCAATGACAGCCGTGACGTCCCCGGTGTGCTCCAGCAACACGAAATCGGGGTTATGCTGCTTGACCTCTGGATGCCCAACGTCCCAGGGGAAAAGCTTCTGGAAATCTGTATGCAGGAATACCCGGATATGCCCGTCATCGTCTTCACCGGCGCCAACGACGTGGACACGGCCGTGCGCTGTGTGCGCGCGGGCGCCTTCGATTACATCGTCAAGCCCGCCGAAAACGCCCGCCTCATGGCCTCCGTGCACCGTGCGCTCGAACTGCGCGAGTTACGCCGCGAATACGCCCGCGTGTCCGAGCAGTTGCTGTCCCGCACACTCCATCATCCCGAAGCGTTCGCCAACATTGTCACCCAGTCGCCTGCCATGCGCCGTATCTTCGAGTACGCGGAGACCATCGCCCCGTCGACACGGCCGGTACTCATCACAGGTGAAACCGGCACCGGGAAAGAACTCATGGCGCAGGCTATCCATGCCGCCAGCCAGCGGACCGGCCCGTTTGTCGCCGTGAATGTAGCAGGGCTCGATGACAACATGTTCTCCGACACGCTGTTCGGCCACCGGAAAGGCGCGTTCACCGGCGCGGAGTCTCCCCGGCCTGGCATTATCGAAAAGGCTGCTGGGGGCACCCTGCTGCTGGATGAAATCGGCGACCTCAACCTCTCCTCGCAAACAAAACTGCTGCGCCTGATTGAAACGCGCGAATACCTCGCTCTCGGATCGGACACCCCCAAGCGCACCGACGCGCGCATCGTGGTGGCCACCAACCTCTCGCCAGACATCCTGCGCAAACGCCGCCACTTCCGCCGGGATTTGTACTACCGCCTTACCACACACCATATTCATCTGCCGCCGCTGCGCGAGCGTACGGAGGATTTGCCGCTGCTCGTCGGCCACTTCCTCGCCAAGGCGGCCGAATCGTTGGGCAAACGCAAGCCCACCCCTCCGGCCGAGCTGCTCACATTGCTCGAGTTGTATGACTTCCCCGGCAACGTACGTGAGCTCGATGCCATGATCTTCGACGCGGTCAGCCGGCACCAGGCGCGCGTCCTCTCGATGGAATCCTTCAAAACGTATATCAAGCGAGACCTGCCGCAAGTGCCCCCTCATACAAACGCCACCGACGGCATCGTATTCGGCGATACCCTGCCCACCCTGCAGGAAACGACTGATCGGCTCATCAACGAGGCCGTGGCGCGTACGAAAGGCAACAAGACCCTTGCGGCGGAAATGCTGGGTATCTCGCGCACCACCCTCAACAACCGCCTGCGCGCGGCCCCTTCGGAGGAAGATACCTGAAAGGGGTGGTCACTATTTGGACAGTGCACATTGAATTTCAGTATGTAACTAATTGTTTTGCAATGTCTTACAACACAAAAGCGCTTCCGGTGGTCAAATTCCGCACACCCTTTCTCGCTGAATCTGCTGCTGACATCCTTTTACAAGCTATTGTGCTGCAATGTCTTGCACAACATTACGCGAACTGGCATTGCGCTTGCTCCTTCATGTGGCGATTGCGACGTGGGCTTGATGAACGGAACTACCCACGCTGGCCAAGGCATGGTCGGGAATGAAGGGGTAGCAGGTGTACGCCGGACTGGTGAAAGTGGCGATGACATGGCTCCACTTGAATGCAAAGAAGAGGCCTCCGCGCTCGAATTCGCATTCATATCCGAGCATAATCTGGCAGGGGAGGTTCTGCGTAGCGCCATCGCTTTCAGCAGCCGGTTCGGCGTGCATCCACACCACATCAGTATCGTGCTGCGGGAATTACTTAAAAATGCGATTGTGCACGGCAACGAGGAAGACGCCGCCCAACGCGTGTGGTGCCGCATTGATGCAAGCCACCCCGGCATGGTCAGCGTTACCGTCCGCGACGCCGGCGAAGGGTTCAACTACCACATCCTGGACCTGCGTCTTCCGGAACAGCCGGGAGAACTTGAACATCGCGGCTATAAGCTCATCAATGCATACGCTGATCGGCTGGAATTCAACAAGAAGGGCAACGAAGTGACGGCGTTTCTGCGGGCGCCTTCGGAACATCCGCTGCCAGATCCCACCGGTGCAGGCTAGGCGCCGATACATTTGAAGACGACTTTTGCAAGCTTGGCAGTGTGCCTTCAGGCCTACGCGTGGTCGAGGGCAGTTGCCAGGCTAGTGAACCCCGCCCCAATCCCCCCTGGGGCGTCGTGGCGCAACCGCTTGTGCGGACCTGCCCGCGGCGCCCTTTTGGGGGGTTAAATTTTTGGGAGTTGCCAGTTCATTCCCGGCGCATCCCCCCGGTTTCCCTTTTGGCCTGCATACACGCTACAATCGGGCCATGGATATTGTTTGTTGGCACCCTGGGGAATGGCTCACGTGGCTAGAATTCTAATCATTGACGATGAACCTTCTGTGCGCAATGTACTGCGGCATATGCTCGAGCGGGCCGGCCATACCGTGTGCGAGGCCGGCGATGGCAAGACGGGCTTGCGCGAATACCGCACGAACCCCGCCGATTTGCTCATTACCGATATCGTGATGCCGGATAAGGATGGCCTCGAGATCATCCTGGAACTCTGGCGCGACTACCCAGACGCGAAGATCATCGCCATTTCCGGCGGCGGCGCCCAGATATCCAGCGAAATGTGTCTGGATTATGCACGCGTCTTCGGCGCCCTCAAGACCTTGGCCAAACCCGTCGAACGCAAAACCCTCCTCGATACGGTCAACGAACTGCTCGGCATATCAGCGTAAGCGTATTCTCGCAAGGGCAGCAAATCTCCAACGTGGGCTGCGCCCAATCGAAGATTACGCCGGCTAAAATCGCTTGGAACTTCGGGCTAAAGAATTACGCAAAACTACCTCTGCGGCGGCACACGCGTTGCCATGGGGCCGTCCTTGGGCAGATCGAGTTTCGGGTCGAGCGGTTTGTCATCGGCGAGCATTTCTTCCCAGGTGACCGCGCGGTTATCGTACGCCGCCTTACGTCCGAGAATGCTTGTGCGTGTGCTGCGCACGGCATCCTCGACATTGTTGATGTAATCGCCGGTACGGATGCTTTTCTCGAAGGCGATCATGTTATTGACGGCGCCTTGCTGGTAAATCTGCGGCGTTTCGCCGCCGCGCCAGCCGCCGGCCTTCGCCTTTATGTGCACTGGTCCGCCATAGTGCGATTCGACGGTGCCGGTTTCGCAGTGAAGCCGCATGCACAGGTCGTTGAAGCCATAGACGAACTGGGCGCCGCTGAAGTCGACCCGGACTTCATCGGGGAAGGTGTAGGCGACCACGAAATGGTCCCAGCAATCGCCGGCGTCCGTGCGCGCTTTGCGCCCACCGCATCCGTGGGCCTTGAGCGGGTGCGCATCGAGGTACCACGTGGCCACGTCGAGCACGTGGATGTTCTGCTCGACGATGATGTCGCCGGAGAGTGCGATGTCGAAGCACCAGTTGCGCAGGCGGGCCACCTCCGTGCCCGGCTTTTCCTTTAGGTTCAGCCGCCCACAGTGGTAAAAGAAATGGCCGAGCACCGGCGCGCCGATCATGCGTTCGTGTACGCGTTTCGCGGCTTCCCGGAAGAGCGGGTCCGCGCGCGTCTGGAAATCGACAAGGAAGCTGCGTGTGCCTTTCGCGGCGGCGCCGGCTTCGAG
Organism: uncultured Nitrospirales bacterium; assembly: GCA_964569295.1. Taxonomy (GTDB): domain Bacteria; phylum Hydrogenedentota; class Hydrogenedentia; order Hydrogenedentales; family JAGMZX01; genus CAZMVU01. The sequence goes on along the minus strand of CAZMVU010000001.1, from coordinate 150,140 downwards.
TACCGTGTTGCAGCCTGGAACATCGACAGCGAGGGGCTTTGCGAGGAAGACATGTTTGCCCGCTTCGATGGCCGCCTTCGCCTGGGCGGGGTGGAAATAGGGCGGACTCTCGATGGCCACCGCGTCGACGCCGGTTGCAAGGAGTTCCTTGTAGCCGTCGAGGCCGATAAAGCGCCGCGCGGGCGGCACGTCGAACTGTTCGCCGGCGGCATCCACCTGCTCTTTGAAGTAGTCGTGGAGCGCGGTGACTTTCGTGTTGGCATGCTTCTCGAAAAGACGCGAGAGCCACACGCCGCGGTTGCCGCAGCCGATGAGGCCGAGCTTGAGTTTCTCGTTCGCTGGCGCGCCGAATACCGTGTGCGCAGGCAGAATGCTCAGGCCCGTGCCCACGGCGGCCCCGGCCAGAAAGGTGCGCCGCTTTATGCCTTCGTGCTCACCCATGGTGTGTCTCCTTCATGCGTTGCGTTTTAGAAGTGCCCGTGTGAATTTGGCGTTGCGCTGGAAGTCCGCCACGGAATCGCCGCCCGGGCAGGCCGTCTCCAGCACAACCCAGCCATCATAGCCGATATCCGCCATGGCCTTGGCCACGGGTTGCATGTCCACCCGGCCCTGGCCCAGGTAGTGCTTGCCGTCCTTGAAATGAATCTGGCAGATACGCTTATCCAGTGCGCGGAGCTCGGCTGGCACATCGTAGCCGTTGTAGGTCGAGTTGCCGACGTCGTAGTAGACTTGGACGGCGTCGCTGCCGATCCGCTCGAGGATAGCGAGGTTCTGTGCACCGGACAGTGTGTTTTCGAGGCCGAGGATGACCCCCTTTTCAGCGGCGTGGGGGGCGGCGTTTTTCACACGCTGTACCACGGCATCCACCGCGCCGGGCTTGAGTGCGCCTCTTTTGTCGCGCAGGTCGCCGTTACCGAAGAAGGCCAGCAGAACGACTTTGGTCTCGAGGTCGGCCGCGGCATCGATAGTCTGCTCGAGCCATTTTGGACCGCGCGGATCTGTTGCGAGGGGGGCGCCATTCAGGAAGCCCATCGCCACCGACGACACGGCGATGCCGGTTTCCGCCATTTGCTTCTTGTAGGCTGTGCGGACTTTGGGGTCTGCCAAGGTGATGCTGTCCGCCGGACCGCCTGCGGAAATCTCGAGGCCCGCAAGACCGGCCGCTTTCGCTTTCTGGAGGCCTTCCGGCCCCTTCGCGCTCAATGACCAATCGCACGCACTCAGCCGGATACCTGGCGGCGCGCCCGCTGCCATGCGCGGCAGTGCTGCGGCTGCCCCCACGCTTACAAGGGTGTGTTTCAAGAAACCACGCCGAGACATTGCCATGACATGACCCTCCTGGGGTAATGCGTGCAGCGCTGATATTACCGCAAGAAGCGTAGCGGAGCAGAAGGAACAGGCTGAACGGACTGGGCATGATTGCGAAATCGGCCAGCCACCTCCGTAACACCGCCAAGAAAAGGGCGTCTGCTCGAGGACTCGTGAGAAGAGTCTTCTTGTTGGCTTTTCTTAATCTTGCCTATCAATAGCACCAGTACTACACCGCGATAATAAACGCCCGTCGCCATTGAAACTACCATGAAGGGCAGTATGCGGCAAGCGGGCGCACTGTTTTCGATCCGAATGCGAAACCACTCAGCCTAATTTCTGGTATTATGCCGCAACCACGTGGCTTGCGGATGTCATGTGGGTCACTACGAACCCGCACCGTGAAACCGCAATAACACGAGGGTCATGTCGTCGGCCGGTTCGTCCCGCTGCGTATGGGTGCGCACGTCCGCCAGCACAGCGTCTACGAGCCTGCGCGGGTTTTTTGCTGCATTCCGGTACAATTGCTGTTGCAGCCGGTCGACGCCGTAGGGGGTGTTGTCTGGCGCGTGGGCCTCGGTAATGCCATCGCTATAGAGCGCGATACTCTCACCCGGCTCGAGGATAAGCGCGGCCTCCTCGAACTCGCAGTTCTGCTGAACACCCAGGGGCAGCCCCATTGCACTGCACAGGGCGTATTTCACCGTGCCGCCGGCCGTCAGAACAAAGGGTGGATTATGTCCCGCGACCGAGAAGCGCATCTCGCCGGTGTGCGTGTCCAGTACGGTGACAAACAAGGTGGCGAAGCGGCCGGTATCGCCCACACGCTGGCACACGGCATTGTTCGTACGGTAGAGGAGCTCGGCGGCGGAGGGTGTGGTCTCCGCAAACGCGCGCATGATACTCCAGCACTCGGAGATGAGCAGTGCTGCGGAGATGCCATGGCCCGTCGCGTCGCCAATGGCAATGGCGAGGCGCCGCTCGCCCATGCGCACGTAATCGTAGAAATCGCCACCCACCTCGTGCGCTGCCACGCAGGCCGCCGCCACCTCGATGTTCGGAAACGGCGGCGGTGATTCCGGCAGGAGGCGCCGTTGCAACTGCGAGGCGATGCGGAACTCGCTTTCGAGGCGCTCGCGTTGGCGCGCCTCGTGGCGCAGGGTCTGCATGTAGGTCTGGAGCGACGTGGCCATGTGGTTGAAGGCGTCGGCCACGGCTCTGATCTCGCGGTCTCCCTTGATGTCGAGCCGCCGCTCGAGGCGCCCCCGGCCGAAGTCGATGGCGGCGTCGCTCAGCTCCGTGAGCGGTTTCGAGAAGCGGCGCGCGACCCAGAGACTTATAATCATGCTCACGATTATCAGAACAAGTCCTGCCCACAAAACATGGCGGGCCGCACTGCCTACCAGCGTGAAGAATCGGGCGGTGCGGTACTGAATGAAGAGCACGCACGTGTCGATACCGGCGAGGTGTCCGGTGCGCGTGGCCACGCCGATGCTGTTGGCGAACTCGTCCATCGCCATGTTGTCGTTCTGTTGGCGGTTGAGCTTGTTTACCAGCGCCGCCAGCTTGAATTCGCGCACCTGTTCGCCGCGCGGCAGGTTATCGTCGGTCGATGCGAGCACGCGCCCGCCCGGCGTAAGCACGGCGATGCGCTCGACCTCGCGGTCGATCACAAAATTCTCGATAACCGCCTGCACCGTGAACCCCTCCTGGACTGCCTCGACCCGCTCGCGGCTCATGCCGACCTGCACGATACGCGGCTTTTCCACGCCGGTCACCCCGACATACTGATACTCCGCACCGTCCTGCGCACGTGGCTTCAATTCCTGGATGACCGGCTTGGCGCCGTCTTCGAGGAGTTTTCGGAACGATGCCCTGTGCGGGCGGATGCCCGTGCCCGGGGCAAAGGTGAAATCGAAGTCCGCCGTATGGATGGTGGCGCGGCCTTCTTCGTCAGTGATCCAGATTTCATCCACCAGCGGATGGCCGTGCAGTTCAGTCGATCGATTGATCGCCCGTTTCAAGGCGCGGCTCACCGCTTCGTTGTCCACCTCGTCGCTTATGGCCGCCACGTTCACGAGTTCCGCGGCCAAGAGCGCATTCATGACCATCTGGTCCGCCACACGCGCCATGACCAGTTCAGGCAACTGCGAGGCATAGGCCACATTGTTCTGCACGAGCCGGTTCAGCATGAGCCCCCGGTCCCGGTAGTGCTCGAGGATGGCCAGGAACGACAGCACCAGCACCAGCAAGGTCACCGTCAGGATGACAAAGCTGGTGAAGGCGGTTGTTGTCAGTGCCAGGCGTGTCCGGAATCGCATTGGGGTAGACCTTGGTTCACGGATTATTCATCCATTTGCGTGCGGGAAAGGTTCCCGCTATGTGTGGCGGGCCTTCCTTGTTGGTGCCCGACGGAGCGCGTACACGCAGGGCGTGCCGTCTGCGCGTTTGCATTGGCAGGCATCATACGGACAGGCGGGACAAAGCCGCAAGAGCGGGCTGTGCGCGCTAGCGGGTGGCCACAAGGCGGTGCAGGCAAAAGGTGAAGTTGGGATGCGCGGGGGCGCCTCTTCCAGCTACTGCGTCTCGGAGGCGGCTGATTGCCTGCCCTTCTTCGCCGGGAACGAAGTCTGGAACCGGCCGAAGCTCACCCAACTGACAAAGCGTTCGCAGGCTACGCCGCAATAGTTCCAGAAACGGATAAACCGCATGGCGAGGTCGAGGGCGGCCACGGTCTGCTTGTCGTAAGCAGCCTCGAAATGCACCCGCGCGTCAGCGTCGGGCTTCCCGCCGGTGTCGGCCCAGTGCTGCGCAAAAAGTGTGGCCGTATGTTGTTCCGGCGGTACACCGTGCATCGTGCCGTGCAGCAAGGCATTCACTTCGTCGCGGTCGAGCCCTTCCTGCAACGCCATGCGCGTGTGGGCCCAGGCGCAAAGGGAACAACGGTTCACTTCGGTTACGGCGAGCATCACGCGCTCACGCAGGCACGGATCAAGGCTCTTGCCGCGCATCAGGCGCACAATACCCCGTGGGTGCATGCACAAGTGAAGGAACTCTCGCAGAAATTGCTCTGGCGAAACAAAAGTGCGGCCGGTGCGAAGACTCATGGAATCACACTCCTTGATCTCATACCCCTGCATTCCCCAAGCCCACTGCGCATGTTATTATAGCAAATGCCGCACACCGGTCGTCTACCCAGCCGGAAACGTCTCGACGTCCGGAACACTTTTGACACGGGACAGGTTTCACCTTGATTGGCCTTGAGCCTGACCACTGGAGTTCCTTATGTTGCCAATATCTTCCTGCCGTTTGGTTTTGTCTGTTGTTGCCGTGGCGGGAATGCTCCTGCTCGGCGTGCCAGGCGCATTCGGGGGAGCGGCGCCGCCGGCATATCGTTTCGATCAGCACCTGGACGAGGCGCAGATCGCCGGGCCGGCTATAGCGCAAGAGGAAATCATGCCCGAGGTGCTGTTTCCGCGCGAAGGAGGTGCGTCGTGGTATGCCGCAAGCGGCGATGTGCAGCCGGTTTTTTCCTCCGCGGATCTGTCCTTTTCGTTGGAAGGTTCGGACGTTATCCGGGGTGATTTCGAGCCGTACGTCGTGGTAAGCGAGGGCGATACGATGCTCCTGACACTGGCGGTGGAGGGCGTGAACCAGGCGGAGCTTTCATTGTGTCTTGCGTCGCAGCCCTGCCATGGCCAGGACATGGGGGAGACTTGGCATGTTCCCCTGAGTATCACGCAACATGGGCCGGTGCTTTAGGAGGTGGCGCTCACGGAACTGGGAACCGCCGATGGCGACGCAGTATTGGAGGGTGTCGCCCTGCATTTTGACGCGCCAGCCGAGGTTCGTCTTATCCGCATGGCAATTCGGCCAGGCGCATCCGAATTTCGCGAGCGTGCGGTGGGGCGGCGCCTGTATCAGATCGGGAAGACCGATCGGCCCGTGTTGTTCGCGCATTGTCCCACGGCGATTACCTACACGCTTACGCCCCCGCCTCGCGCGCGTTTTCACACGGGATTCGGTATGCGCGCGTTGGGTTACCTCGAATAAGGCTGGGCGGCTGGGCTTTACCCGCGCAAAACATTAGCAGGGCTTGTCGATAGCGGGTTCGGAAGCCGGTGTGCGGGGGGCGCGGCGCAGCTTTTCGACGAATACATGCAGCACCGCCACATCCGTCGCGCGAATACCGGGCACGCGCGAGGCTTGCCCAAAGTTCACCGGCTGGATTTCCTTGAGCCGCTGGCGCGTCTCCGCAGGCAGACCCGGCACGGTGTCGTAGTCCATGTCTGCCGGTATTGCCCAGCCCTCCGCCTTGCGGAACTTCTGCACGCTGCGGTCCTGGCGTTCGAGGTATCCCCGGTACTTCAGGTGAATCGAAACCTGCTGCGCGGCCAGCGGATCGACGGGTTCCGGCGGCGGCGAAAACCGCCATATGTCTTCCAGCGTCACATTCGGCCGGCACAATACCGCCGCGGCATTCTGGTGCTGTCGCAGCGGTTGGGCGCCCCGCGCTTCGAGCAGTGCGTTGATTGCGTGCGAGGGCGCGAGGGTAGTCTTTTCGAGCCGCGCCCTTTCCCGGGCGGCGGCGTCCTGCTTCGCACGCAGGTGCTTCACCACCACGTCATTGGCGAAGCCGTACTTCGCGAGGCGTTCGTCGGCGTTGTCATGGCGCAGGTGCAGGCGGTACTCTGCGCGCGAAGTGAACAATCGATACGGTTCCATGACGCCCCGTGTCACCAGGTCGTCCACCATGACCCCGATATACGCCTCGTTACGTCCGATGAGGAGCGGCTGCGCGCCTTCGAGCATGCGTACGGCGTTGATGGCGGCATAGATGCCCTGACCGCCCGCTTCCTCATAACCCGAGGTGCCGTTGATCTGACCGGCGTGGAAGAGACCGCGCACCTTTTTCGTCTCGAGCGTGGGTTTTAATTCCGTAGGCGCCACGAAGTCGTATTCGACGGCATAGCCCGGCCGCAGTATTTCCGCCTCCTCGAGCCCGCCGATCGAGTGGAGCATCGCTTCTTGCACGTCTTCCGGCAGGCTTGTCGACAGGCCGTTCACGTAGATTTCCTGCGTGTGTAAACCCTCGGGTTCGAGGAAAATGAAATGACGTTCCTTGTCCGGGAACCGCATGATCTTGTCTTCGATGCTGGGGCAATAGCGCGTGCCCACCCCGTCGATGCGGCCGGCGTAGAGGGGCGAGCGATCGAGGTTGTCCAGAATGGCTTGGACCGTTACCTGGTTTGTATAGGTGAGCCAGCAATGGGCTTTGTTCGGTGCGAAGCCCGCGATCGGCGTGGTGAACGAGAACGGCTGCGGTTGCGCGTCGCCATGCTGCACGGCCAGCGCATCGAAGTTGATCGAGCGGTAGTGAACGCGCGGGCAGGTTCCCGTCTTGAGGCGGCCCACAGGGAAACCGAGCTTGCGGTAGGTAGCCGAGAGGCCCGTCGAGGGCGGTTCGCCGCCACGCCCGCCGCCCACCGTCTTCATGCCGAAGTGGAGCTTACCGCCAAGAAACGTACCCGTGCAGACGATGACCGCCCGCCCGCTGATTTCCTCGCCCAGCCCCGTGGTGATACCGCACACCGCATCCTCGCGGATGATGAGGTCCTCGACCATGGTCTGCTTCAGATACAGGTTGGGTGTCTCTTCGCAGACCCGTTTCATGTCGTACTGGTAGGCGACCCGGTCAGCCTGAGCCCGGGGTGAGTGGACGGCCGGCCCCTTGGACCGGTTCAGCATTTTGTACTGGATGCCCGTGCGGTCGATGCACCGGCCCATTTCACCGCCCAGCGCGTCGATCTCGCGCACCACCTGCCCCTTCGCCACGCCGCCGATGGCCGGGTTGCACGACATGCGCCCGATGTGGTCGAGCGACATCGTCGCCAGCAGTGTGGGCCGGCCCATGCGCGCGCAGGCCAGCGCCGCCTCGATGCCGGCGTGACCCGCGCCTATGACAATGACGTCAAAATCACGTTTCATGGGGTGCGGGGTCCGTCCAGAAGTAAAGACCGTCCACAGTACATGGCGCCGGCACATGTCATTGATGAACAGTTCAGGTTGCGTAGCCGATGATGGCAGCGAAATGAAAAGCGCTGCCGGTCAACACGAACAGATGCCAGATGGCATGATTGTAGGGGAGCCGTTCCCAGAGGTAGAAAACAACGCCGCTGGTATAGGCGATACCGCCGATGGCCATGAGGATCAGGGCCGCCATGGGAATTGACTCAATAGCCGGCTTGAACGCCACAACCACGGTCCAGCCCATGGCCAGATAGAGCATGGTGGCGATAAAATTGAAGCGCCCCACGAAGAATATCTTGAAGATAATCCCCGAAAGCGCCGCCCCCCAGAGCACGCCGAAGAGGCTCCAGCCCCAGGGACCGCGCATGTCACCGAGCAGGAAGGGGGTGTAGGTGCCGGCGATCAGCAGGTAGATGGCGCCATGATCCACGATGCGCATGATGCGCTTTACGTTCGGTTGCGGCAGCGCGTGGTAGAGGGTCGAGGCGGCATAGAGCAGGATGAGCGTCGAGCCGAAGATGCTCACCGACACAATCCGCCAGATATCGCCCCCCTGGGTCGCGAAAACCACGAGCATCACCAGCGCAACAAAGCTGAAAACGACCCCAATACCGTGGGTAATGGCATTGGCCACCTCCTCGGCGATCGTGTATGCCGGCTTAATCTTGGTTTTCATATTTTAAGTGCCCCCAACCTGATTACGTTTGCTTGGATTTCCTGTACACATCCTACCCTACAAAACATTGTGGAGCAAGTCAGGATTCCATCGCATACGGCCGCCCGTACCGCCCACCCACAGCAAGGCTATTCGAAAACAATGGTGCGCCGGTGGTAGACCATGATCCGGTCGTCGGCGTGGGCGCGCACGGCGGCGGCGAGCACGTTCTTCTCGATGGTGCGCCCGATGCTGATGAGCTGCTCGACGCTGTGGGTATGCTTCACGGGAATGGTTTCCTGCGCGATGATGGGGCCGGCGTCGAGGTCCTCGGTGGCGTAGTGGCTCGTGGCGCCGATCAGCTTCACGCCCCGCTCGTAGGCCTGGTGGTAGGGCTTGGCGCCTTTGAAGGCCGGCAGGAACCCATGGTGTACGTTGATGATGCGGTTGCGGTAGGGGTCAATGAGGCCGGCGGTGAGAATCTGCATGTAGCGCGCGAGCACGACAAAGTCCACATAGTGTTGCTGGAAAACCTCGAGGGTGCGCGCTTCGGCCTGTGGCTTTTCACCGCGCTTCACCGGCACGTGGAAGAAGGGGATACGGAACCGCGCAGCCACATCCTCGAGGTCCGGGTGGTTCGAAATAATGCACGCGATGTCCGCGTTGATCTCGCCATACTGGTGGCGAAGGAGGAGATCATAGAGGCAGTGGTCGTACTTCGACACCATGATGGCCATGCGCTTGCGGTCGTCCGAGAAGTTGATCTCCCACTCCATATCGTAGGTGCTGGCCAAAAGGGCGAGGTCGTCGCGCAACTGCTGCTTGGTAGCCGGCATATCGGCGCGGTCAAAGTAGACCCGCATGAAGAACCGGTTCCCCAGTTCTTCCGTGTGCTGCTGGGAATCGATGATGTTGCCGCCGCGATCGAAGATGAACTTGGCGACGTTGAACACAATGCCCTTGGTGTCCTGGCAATGGAGGCGCAATGTGGCGGTTTGCATAGGGATATTCCCGAGTCGTTGGTGGCCGGAATCCGAAAGCTAAAACTATAGGGGCATTGTGTGGTAGGATCAAACGACAGGATAATTGGATGCCGTCTCGTCTCAATTCAATGGGGCAGCCGGCATACATAACCGAAAGGAAGGTAACGTATGCGACACATCCGCAAGTTGACCGCCAAGCCGGCCATGCAGAAGCAGGATGATGCCATGGGCAACATTTTCCTCTATGTGTGGATGATGGCCTTCAGTCTCATTCTTTCGGCGGCCTTTGCCGACAAAGGCCGCTACACCTACTAGGGTATGGCAGGCGCTATACCGGCACAACCGGCAGAATCCCTGACGGCGGGGGTGCGTGCCCGTGTGGGCGGGCACGCCATGGCCGCGTGTAGTGACCACGATAAGCACCGGGAACCCCCCGGCCGCCGCCCTCCTGTCCTTGACACAGCGCCCGCCGCCGCCGTCAAATGGGCCTCGGAGCAAGGTTGCTATGGCAATTCAAAAAACTGTCCTTATCATCGACGACGACCCGGACATGCGCTACTTCTGCAAGCAGGTCCTCGAACGCGCCGGTTACCGTGTGCTCACGGCCGATAACGGCGCGGAGGGCATGAATTACGCGCATACCGTCAAGCCCGATTGCGTTGTGCTCGACATCGTCATGGAAAAGATCGACACCGGCTACACCGTGGCCGATAAACTCGGGCCGGATGTGCCCATCCTCATGATCTCCTCCATACTCAACGAGTCCGACCAGGTAGTGGACTCCAGCAGGTTGCCCTTCCGGGAAATGCTGAAAAAGCCCATCGACGCGGAAACCCTCCTCGATAAGGTGAAGAAACTGGCGGGCTAGCGTGCGCGCGGCCGCCATGCCCCCGGCACGCGCGTGTGGCTGATTCCGGACACATGAGTCGCGTCTCCTTTCGCCGTGTCTGGCGGAACCCCAAGGAACGTTGCCCCCAACGTCTTCCTTGTAGCCGACGCGTAGCCCCGAGCGCAACGCAGCATGTCTTACACGAGGATGGTGCGTTGCTATCCTGTCCAGGCAATACCCCGTTCGGCGGCGGCACGGTGCAGGCGTTTGTCTTTGGTCCAAAGTGGGATGGCCCCGAGCAGGGCGGAGGCAAGCAGGTTGATGTCGATATAGCCGAGTCCCGCGCCGTACAGTGCTTCCGTTTCGATGAATGCCAGCACTTCACGATGAAGCGTGACCGGTGCGGTCGGTAGACTTTGCAGGAGGCGAAGAATTGTGGTGCGGTCTTGAAGGTTGCCGCATGCGAGTTCGCCGACAACGAGTGGGTGAGTGGCCACGCGGTCTGCGTTCAGCAAGTCCTCGAGCACTGTGTTGCACGCACGCAAGTGATCCACCCAGACCGACGTGTCAACAAGAACCATGGGGAAACACTCACGGACGCCGCCGTGGAATGGGCTTCAGTTCTTTCTGCGTGCCGCCAAGCTTGGCCAAGCGCCGTGCACTTTCCCGAGCAACGAGCGCCTCGAGACCCATGCGCACCAAGGCGGTTTTCTCCTTGACGCCGGTGAGTGCGCGGGCCTCCTCGAGCAGTTCATTGTCTATGTTGAGTGTGGTTCGCATGACGCGCTTCCCTGTAAGAAGATGTTCTTATCGTATGCATAAAAGCATACAAAAGATATGCCACGAAATGCAAGCATGTTTTCACTGGATTCGGTTGTTTGGTCCGTAGTTCCTCCGTAGCCCCAGGGCCCCCGCTGCGCCGAGTACCGCCGCCAGCATCCACCGTGTCCACGCATTCGCTGCGGGGATCGAATTCGGGGTGAGCGGGTCGGCGCCGGCGGTGAAGTGCCATTCTTCAGCATGCACGGCCCCGCCAACAGGCAGTATGGTGGCGAGTAGAATGATGAAATAGCGCACAATGAATCCCCCCTGCGATGGGGCGGCATGCGCCGTCTGTATCCTTGAGAAAGTCATCAGAGCACGACATGGGAAATCTTGCCGCACCTTGACCCACTGTGCGCACCGGCGTATACTGCTACTGAAAAAGTGAGCAGTAGCCAGGAGTGCCGAACCATGGCAACGCCGCGCCGGATTCTACATATCGATATGGATGCCTTCTTCGCGTCGGTCGAGATGGTGCGCAACCCGTCGCTGGTGGGCAAGCCGGTGATTATCGGCGGTGATGAAACCACGGCGCGGGGTGTGGTGAGCACGGCGTCGTACGAAGCGCGCAAATACGGCGTGCATTCTGCGATGCCGTTGGCCGAGGCGCGGCGGCGGTGTCCGCATGGTACCTATATGAAGGGGAACTTTGCGGATTACGCGGCGGCGTCGCACGCGGTGAAGGCCGTGCTCGACACGGTGTCGCCGCTGGTGCAGATGGCGTCTATCGACGAGGCCTATGTCGATGTGACAGGTTCGCAGAAACTCTTCGGCGGCGACGATGCCATCGCGGCGCACATCAAGCAGGCAATCCGCAAGCGCACGGGGCTGCCGTGTACCATCGCGATTACGCCGAACAAGCTGGTGTCGAAGGTGGCGTCGGACGAAGGCAAGCCGGATGGCTATGTGTGCGTGGGGCCGGGGGAGGAGCGGGCGTACCTCGCGCCGCTGGCGGTGAAGAAACTGCCCGGCGCCGGTCCGCGCACATGCAGCGTGCTCGAGTCCTTGGGCGTGATGACGGCGGGTCAATTGGCGGTGATGCCACTGGCGGCGTTGGAGCAGGTCTTCGGTGCGCAGGTGGCCATCAGCTTGCAGCGCACGGCGCGGGGCATCGCGTCGGACGAGGTCGAGGTCGAGGGGACGCCAAAGTCCATCAGCCGCGAGACGACTTTCGATCGCGATCTTGTGAACTGGGAGGATGTCGAGCGGGTGCTGGCGTACCTCACGGAGCGCGCGGCCTATACCTTGCGCGAGGAGGGTCTCGAGGCGCAGCGGGTTACGCTCAAGGTGCGCTATGCCGGCTTCGAGACGCACACCTTCGGCAAGATGCTGTCCATGCCCACGTGCGTGGACCACGAAATTGCGGCGGCGCTGCGGGAACTCCTGCCCAAGGCGAAACAGCGGCGTGCACGGGTGCGCCTTATCGGGGTAAACTTGTCGGCATTGCGGTTCAACCAGCACCAACTCCACCTGTTTGACCGTGCGCACGCCGAGAAATGGGAGCAGGTCCTCGAGCGCATGGACGCGGTCCGCATGAAGCACGGGTTCGAGTCGCTGCGATTCGGCAAGTCCATGGGGCTGGGGAAGGAGGTGAAGCTTTCAAACCCGTCGCTTTCGAAGTAAGAGAAGAGGAAGAGTAACCACGAAGGCACGAAGGACACAAAGAAACTCACAAAGGGAAAAAAGAAGAAGAAGTCTTGTAGGGTGCGTGAAGCGATCGCCGCCTGTCACGATGGCGTCCGAGGACATGGCCCAAGCGCAACGCACCATCTTCAGACTCAGAGTGGGAACCGATCATGAACCACGCAAAACGTGTCATTATTTTAGCCAGCTTTGTTTTTTCCGCCGGCGCGTATGCCGTCCAGCCCTTGTCGGTCGAGGACTTCACGTTCGAGGGGCCGCTGGGCAGCGACGGCACGACCATCGAGCAACTGGGTGAAAACCATTTCCGGGTGGATCTCGGCCACGCGCCGGAGCATGAAGACTGGAACAACAAGCTCCAATTCACAATCCTCCAAAATGCCAAGGGCAACAACCTCACGCTGGATGTCTACTTCGAGGCCGGCAAGCCCCGGCGTTACACCTTGAACGAATACGCTGCCTCCTACTCGTACGACCGGGAAACATGGCAGCCGGTGCATTGGGAAAGCGGTGACCGGACAAAGCATTACAACCACGATGTGCTGCGGTTTCCGGAATTCAAAGCCGACCGGGTGTACGTCGGCCATCAAGTGCCCATGTCGTTCGAAAAGCTCGAGGAATTGATCGCCGGCTGGCGCGGGCATGGGGCGGTGCAGGTCCATGAAATCGGCACGTCGCTCGGCGGCCGCACGCTCTACCGGTTGGAAATAGCAGCGCCGGACAGTCCGCACCCGGCCGAGAAGCGCTGGGTTCATTACTTCGCGAACCAGCACCCCGGCGAGCACAATGCGCAATGGCGGATGGTGGGCATGATCGACTGGTTGCTGAGCGATGCCGGCCGTGATTGCCGCGAGCGCAGCATCTGTCACTTTGTGCCGATGATGAGTCCTGATGCGCCCTCGCACGGCTGGTACCGGGTGAATGCGCAGGGCGTCGACATGAACCGAAGCTACCACCCCGAGGGCGCGGACAAGGAAAACCAGGCGCACGAGGCCTACTTCGCGCAGCGCGACTTGGAGGAATTGATGGCGTCCCCCGCGCCGCCGGTCACTATCTGGAGCATGCATACGTGGGGCGGCATGGTAGATCCGCGGATCATTCCCGGGCCAGAATTGGGGGCGGCACTGGGCGATTGGAAAGCGATGAACGCGCTGCTCCAGAAGAATGATCCGAATGACTTGGTGGACGAGATGCAGGAGCAGCCGTTAAAGGAGTCGTCTTCAAGCCATTGGACCGAAGGCCCGCACTTGCAGTTCGGCATGACGTCGGTGCTGTGCGAAGGGGCTGGCGCCATCTACACGAAAGACGAGAATGTCGAATCCGGCGTGATACTGATGAAGACCATCGCGGAGCATTATGACGGGCTGCGGCGGGAGTGAGCGGGAAGAGGAGAGAAGATGAACCACGAAGGCACAAAGACCACAAAGCAGATCACAAAGGGAAGAGAGTAGGGTGCGTGAAGCGAGTCTCGCCGGCAGCACCGCAATGCACCATCTTGCCGCAAGAGGCAACCAAGCTGCCAAGACAATCTCATTACCAAGAACAACTTGGTAACCAGGCGAGAGAAACGAGAGGAAAACAACCATGTTGAAATCGATCCTCACAGTGAGTTGTTGGATTGCGATGCTGCCTGTCTGCGCGCAGGCGGACGAACCGGATGCGTTGCTCGATGCGGTGGCGGCGTTCGATGCGGTGGCGGTTGCAGTGGACGATGCAGCCTTCGCGGGATGGCTAAAGGAGGCATGCGATGCTGTGCGTGCCGACTATTCCGGTGCGGCGGAACGCTGCGCGGATGCGGAGTCGCGGCTCGAGCGGCGGGCATGCATCAAGGGGGAGCAACAGGCGGCGCGGGGGCGCCTAACGCGGCTGCAGGCGCTTGTCGGTTTTCATGCGGAAGCACTGGACAGCGGCTGTCCGGAAGCCTATGGCGTCGGCATTGCGACAGGGATGGACAAGGTGATGCCGCGCGCGTTGGACCTGCCGGTGCGCGTGGGGGAGGGCGCATCGATCGCCGCGGCCCGGCGTGAGAAGGAGGCGTTTCAGGTGGTGGTCGCGCCGTGGCAGGGAGACCTCGAAGAAGTGCAGGTTGAGGTTGCTGCATTGAAGAACAACACCGGCGACGCGTTGCCCGAAGACGCCGTGTCTGTTTCCGCCATGGGCTATGTGAAAACGGAGAAGCCCTCGCGCTACCCCGTGGACTTCGTTGGTTGGTGGCCGGACCCGTTGCTCGATTTCCTCGACACCGTCGATGTTGCCCAGGGCGATGCGCAGTCGTTCTGGGTGCGCGTCGCCGTACCGAAAGACCAGCCGGCGGGCGCGTATCGCGGCGAAGCGGTGGTTTCCGCAAAGAACGCGGCGTCTTACGCCGTGCCGGTCGAAGTGCGGGTTTACGACTTTACGCTGCCGGTGGCGTCGCCGCTGCGCACGGCCATAACTGTCACAGACAACCATGTATCGCGCTATGGCGACTGGGAAACGCTCAAATTCCAATATGCCGATTTGCTGGCCGAGTACTACATTGATCTGGACCACAGCTACCGGCGTGCGCCCGCGGATTTCGAGGTGGTGCGCTACCTCGAGCAGAAGGGCGTGCTGCGCGCGTTCAACCTGGCCAACATCCACAAGAGCGAACTCGTGCCCAGCATGGACGAGGCCGCCTTCGAAAAGGCCATGACCATGATCGAGGATCGCATCCGCCCGGCCTACGAGCAGGCGAAGGAACACGGCGTGCTCGACAAGGCCTATATCTATGGGTTCGACGAAGTGGGTGACGACTACTTTCCCGTAGTGCAGAAGGTTGCCAAGCGGCTGGACGCACTCTTCCCGGAGCCGCCGCTGCTCACCACCACCTACGACGATACCTACGGCTTCGAATCCGGCGCCACCGCGGTTGACGGTTGGATTCCGCTCACCCCACGTTACGACCCGGAGCAGGCGGCCGCCGCACGTGCGAAGGGGCGCGAGGTCTGGTGGTATATATGCTGCGGCCCTATCCACCCCTACGCCAATTTCCTCATCGAATACCCGGCTATCGAGGCGCGCCTGTTGATGGGCGCCATGACGGCGAAGTACCGGCCGGACGGCTTCCTCTACTACAAGATCACCCGCTGGCCGCACGAAGACGATAAGCCCATCACCGGTGGGCCGTTCGTCGACTGGAACCCGGCGAGCTACCGCGACTACAACGGCGACGGATCGCTGTTATGTCCCGGCGAGGGCGGCCGCCCGCTGCCGACCATCCGCCTCGAGAACTTCCGCGACGGCCTGGAAGACTACGCCTATGTGCGCATTCTCGAAGAGCGTATTGTCGCTGTCGAAGAGCACGCGTCCCGCTCGGACCAAGCGAAAGCCTGGCTCGAGCAGGCGAAGGCCGCCCTTGAAGTGCCCAGGCCGGTCGTGACGAATCTCCGCGAATACACCTACGACCCCACCATGGTCTATGCCTGGCGCAACCGCCTGGCGGCGGCCATAGAAAGCGTGCCGGAAGCGTAATGGACTTTTACTTCGCCGGTGGGAACAGCGCGCGGAACGTCGTGCCGGTTTCTTGGGTGTTTTCGAGTTCGATGGCGCCGTTATGTGCGCGCATGATACCGAATACCGCCGCGAGTCCCAGGCCGCGGCCGGCGAACTTGGTGGTAAAGAACGGGTCGAATATGTGGCCCATGTCCTCTGGAGCAATGCCCGGCCCCGTGTCGGCCACCTCGAAATAGACATAGGAGGTGTCGGGGCAGATGTTTTGGGTCTCTGCCGCCACCAGGCTGGCGGGATCACAGTGTTTGATGCCGGTGGTCAGGGTAATGGCGCCCGGTTCATCGCCGATGGCCTCGACGGCATTGGTAAACAGATTCATGATTACCTGGCTGACCTGGGATCGGTCGGCGTGAATAGGCGGCAGACCGGGAGTAAGGCGGGATTCGAGGGCGACCTTGGGCGCGCGTGAGGCGTTAAGCAGGCGGGTCATTTCTTCGACCGCGTTATTGAGGTCGAGCGTTTGCGGATAAAGCATCTTCTCCCCCGCATACGCCAGGATTTGCTGGCACAACTGCGTGGCGCGTTCGACACTGGCGCAGATGTTGTCGAGGTTGTGGCGGTAGGGAGCGTCTTTCGGGGTCTGGTGGAGCACGATTTCCGTACTGCCAAGGATAATGCTCAGCAGGTTGTTGAAATCGTGGGCGATGCCGCCCGCCAGGACACCGAGGCTCTCGAGGCGCTGGGTCTGGCGCTGATTTTCCTCGATCGCACGCTCTTCGGTGATATCGCGTTTGACGGAGACCGTGCCCAGGATGCGGCCCGCTTTGTCGAAAATGGGAGAGATGGTAGCCTTCTCCTCCATCAGGCCGCCGTCTTTCCGGCGCGTCGTCACAATCCCTTGCCAGGGTTCGCCCGCCTCGATGGTTTCCAAAAGACGGGCGTAGGCGTTGCCGTTGGTTTCGTCGTCTTGCAGGAAGGCCGGGGTTTGGCCCAGAACCTCGTCGCGCCGGTAGCCGGTTGTCTCGGTGAAGGCCGGGTTTATGTAGACGATACGCCCTTCATGATCGGTGATGAGCACATCTTCAGCACAACATTCGATTGCCGTGAACAGGCGGCGCTGCTCCAGTTCGGCGAGGTGCCATGCGGTCACATCGCGCAGGGTGATTACATGAC
The DNA here is from genome assembly GCA_964569295.1 of uncultured Nitrospirales bacterium. Lineage (GTDB taxonomy): Bacteria > Hydrogenedentota > Hydrogenedentia > Hydrogenedentales > JAGMZX01 > CAZMVU01. The sequence goes on along the minus strand of CAZMVU010000001.1, from coordinate 133,228 downwards.
CGACTACCCCGGCCCAACGCGCCCACAGGGCCGCTGTGCGCAGATCGATGTGCCGCGTGCCGCCGCACACCGTGTGCCAGCTGGAACAAACCGAAAAAGCGCCGGGGGGCAGGGTTATCAACGTATTGACGGGCGCCCCAAGCATATGCTCGCGATCATGGCCGAGCATTGTTTGCGCCGCAGGGTTCAGTTCGAGGATACAGCCCTCGAGGTCACAGATGATGACCCCGTCCTCCATGCTCTCGATGATCTGTGCCCAACCAACCGGCACCGGCGGCATCAACAGGCCATGGCGCAGAAAAACCCATACCAGCAATACTGCGGAAAAGGTGAAAGACAGGGGCGTGAGATCCAGGTAGGGTATCGGGCTGGCACGCAGTAGAAAGATAAAGTTCGCCGCAAGCGGCACGGATATCCCCGCCAGCAGCAGGAAAATCTGCCAACGGTACCGGCGGTGCGTGCGAACGGCCGCGCGCACCAGCACGCCGGCCCCCGCCACGATAAAAATATACGAATAGGCGGTTATGAGCCAATACCACGGGCCGCGCTCCGAAGCCAAGGCAGTGAGGCCGCTCTGCACGTGCAACCAGTACGTTTCCCAAATAAGCCGGTGTTGTTCGTTGGTCCACACCATGACCAGGTGCGTAGCCGGAATGATAGCGAGCGCCCACACCAAAGGCGGTGTGCGCCAGTTGCGCCCTCGGGCGTATTGCAAGGAGAAAATGAGCCAGACGTAAGGAATGGGCAGGATGCCCAAATAACGCAGGCGGGTCCACCAGAGTTTCGCGGGAATGGTTACACTGCCCAGCTCGCCCGCTTCGGCAAGCGCCCACAGACCCGCCGAAAGCATGAGCACCATGACCGTAAGCGCACCACGCTGCATGCGGCGGCGCCATAGCATCCCAGCGAGGAGCGCGGCCACAATCGACGCGATGAAAGGGGGCAATACCAGTGGATGAAACTGCCATTCCAACAATATCTTTTATCCTCGATAGTACTCCCTCACTTTGCCACCCGGGATTGTACCACGGTGGGCTGTATTTTGCGTGAGTTTGGGGATAGAGAACAAAAATAGGAAAGAACGGGGGCAATTCTTCTGCTACCTATATTATTATTTTTCGTAATTATTCACCCGTTTTCCCTGCGTCATAACCCCCCGGTATCAGCGCGGGTAGCGGCTCTGGCCCACCCGTTATCGCTATGACTCACGATGTGGGCGCCCGTTGGCTTGCCACTGCGTTTCCTGCTAAGGCCGTGGGTGGACTTTGGCGCACAACCCGGGAGAATCTCAGGGCACCTGTTAGTGGCGTGCTAAAGCGGCGGCGGGGTCATGCCGGGTGGTTGGAGACGGAATGGCTGGAAGGCGTGTTGCGTGAAGGAAGGAGACCTGTGCGGGGTTGGGCGCGGTGTTCCTGGCATATGCTTGAAGAACCGCACCGCACAGGAGTCAGAGCATCCATAGTATCGTGGAAACGGGGTAATGCCCGTGGAGCGAAGGGATGCAGGAAGATGGATTCGGAAAGGAGCAACGATGGAAGCAAAACCTTCGTCAGTGTCTCGCGCGAGCAGGGCTAAACAAGGGGGAGAGGCACGTGCCCGCTGGGCATGGGCCGAACCATCGGTGTGGACGGACTGTAAACGGCGGTCGAGAAGTGTAGCGGGTGGCGTTCGTTGCCAAAGACCTCGGTCCAGTTTTTAAACGGCAGGTTGGTGGTTACGATAAGGCTCTGCCGTTCATAGGCACGGCTCACGACGTTGAAGAGCAGCTCGGCGCCGGCCTTGGGGAAGGGCACGTAGCCGAGTTCGTCGAGGATGAGAAGGTGGTGTTTGTCGAGGCGGGCGAGCATGCGCTGCAATTGGCGTTCTTCGCGGGCTTCGAGTAGCTGGTAAAGAGTTGGGTGGTGGTGTGGAAGCGCAGGCGGCGTGGCCGAGCGCGGTGGCGATGTGGGTCTTGCGGGTGCCGGGATTACCGACAAGCAGGATGTTCTCGTGGCGGTCGAGGTAGTCGCCGCGCATGAGGTCGACAACCAGCGCCTTGTTGATGCCGGGCTGGGCGGTCAAGTCGAAGGTGTCGAGGGTTTTCACGACGGGAAACTTCGCGGCACGGATGCGCCTTTCGGCGGCGCGCTGCTCTCGTTCGAGGCATTCGCGCGCGACCTGGCGTTCGCACTGGCCATTCATGTGCTGTTGGTGTATCCGGCGATCCAAGGCTATTGCGCGCTGTGCGAAGCGGGCAACGCCAGCGTCAGCCAAAAGCAACTCATCCAGGGGCAGCGCTTAAACCTCCTGCGCAACCCCGAGAACCTGCGCGAGAGCGCCGAGGAACAACTGCCCCCCCTACTCGAGACCGGCAACCACCTCGTCACCCGCGTGCGCATCACCGCCGTCGGATACCACCGCGCACCCAAGCCCGAATCCAAGAAACGGGGCCGGCCCAAACTGTATGGGGAAAAGGTGAAGCTACGCACGCTCTTTGAACACCCGGAAACCTTCGAGGTCATCGACAGCCCGGTCTACGGCGAAGAGAAGATACAACTGCGCGTACTCGACCTGCTGTGGAAACCGGTGGGCGTGCTCGTGCGCTTCGTAGCCATCGAGCACCCCACCCGCGGATGTTGCCTGCTGATGTGCACCGACCTCACCCTCGATCCCGTAGATATCGTGCGCCTTTACGGATACCGCTTCAAAATCGAACTCGCTTTCAAGCACGCTCTGCGCGTCGTCGGCAGCTTCCTCTATCACTTCTGGATGAAGAACATGGACCGCCTCAAGCACAACACCGCCAACCAGCACCTGCAACCCAATCTTCACGGAATTCATTCAGGAAAACCGGATATTGAACGCGCCAAGGCCTCTTGCAGACGCGTGCCCTCTTTGCGCGTGTTGTCGATGTTCTCCGGGTTCTTCAGCAGCAGCCATCGGGTTCACTTGAGGTCATGCGGCGTTCTCCCTATTGATTTCAACCAAAACCAAAGAGATGCCGTATGGCCTCATCTCAAGTCAAACGCACGCTTAACCCGGATGAACCTGTGAGGGTGAATAAGTGCCGGTGTGGTACGTGGCGAAGGGAGGGCGAATGACAGAAAACCGCTGAAAGGCACGCACACCCCTACCGGGGAGACCGACGCTTCGAATGCATTACCAAGGCTTTGTCTCGGCTTTGCCGGAAATTCATCATGGACCGCTATGCTGAAGGCATGGGCCTCCCGGCTCACAGCGGACACACTGCTCTTGCGGCGATCGGAAAACAATAATGCTGAACGATGACCCCGTAGACATACTCGTCGTGGAAGACAACGATGAGGAACGGGCCTGCATCGTGGAAGCGCTGAAGGCCGCCATTGAAAACGTTCAGGTTGCTGCGGTCCACGACGGCAAGCAAGCCCTGGACTTTCTGTTTGCGCACGGCACGTACGCGGAGCGCGCCGCAGCCGACTGCCCCAGGTTGATCATGTTGGACATGCAATTGCCCGGCTCGGACGGTTATGCCATACTGGGTCAAATACGATTGCTCGAACCGCAAAGCGCGCAGGCGCTTATCCCCGTGGTCATTTTTAGCGATTCCCAAGCCGCCAGCGACATCACAAGAGGCTATCGCTGCGGCGCAAACAGTTACATCACAAAACCCGTGAGTTATCCGGACTTCCTGGCCATTGTTGAGAGCATAGGCCGATACTGGATAACGCATAACAAAGCGCCAGCCTGAACTGGGCGCCGCCCGCGCGCCGCGTGCAGGCATTGATTGCTGGTAAGGCGTCAACACTTTGTTGAGCCCGGCTATAAGATGACATGGCTTTACTATTGCCTGGAGAAAACAAGTCCCCAGGCGCAAGTTCCAAAATGAGAGGAACATGAACATGAAGATGCAAAAGTTTTCGAAAGTGATCGTGGTTTTGTTGGTAGGCACGCTTATGTGCGCCGGCACCCTGGGATGCAACACGTTCCGTGGGGCTGGCAAGGACATCCAAAAGGGCGGCGAGGCCGTTGAAGACGCGGCCGAGAATGTGCAGAACAGGTAGTGGACCGCTCTTTACAGCGCCAATTGAGGCACTATACAGACCAAGAGTCTGACGAGAATGAAGCATGAGAACACATCGCCGTCCATGGGCAATGGGTGACAGGCTTTTGGAGTGTGGGGTGTGCCTCTTTTGGTGCTGGTGTTCAGGAAGAAAGGGGTGTCTTGTCCAGGGTCATCATGGTTTTCAGCAATCTCATTGAGCGCAAGGGAAAGGAGAAACAGGCAGGGTTGCTCTGGCCCGATCACAATTCCGATATCAGGAACAGGTGCGGGGTGAACGGTTCAACGGCCCACTCGTGACAAGCACGATATCAGCCGCTTTGATCTCCACCTGCGACCACATCGGGCCACAATGATAATGAAATCAGCCGTTCTAATAGCATATTTTCCCATAAAAGCTGCCGTTCGCGGCACCTTCAGAAAATGGAAGCGGAGCGGATACCGCCGTGTAGCATGCATGAGCAAAAGCGAAGACGGCACGGTTCGGACATGGGCGCCATTTCTTATGCGCAGGATCGGGGGCGCGCTTGTGGCATTCCTTGTGTTCGGCGTTCTCGCCGCAACAGTCCCCATGCTCTTAACGGCTCCAGAATTAAGCCCAGCCGGGTCTACCACGCTCTGCATTCAGTAAACCGCACCCGATTTATTTGGACACGAATTTGCGATAATCGTGAACCAAGGAGGACGGGTTATGAGCAAGGAATCGAACGGAGACAAGCAGGGTCCGTTGGGCCCGAAGCAGCGTTGGAGTGCGCGGCGTAAGCGCGAAGTGGTGTTACGGCTGTTGCATGGTGAGCCGCTGGACGCGGTGAGTCGTGACGTGGGTGTCGAGGTCTACCGGCTGGAGCAGTGGCGTGAGAAGGCGCTGCTGGGCATCGACGAGGCGCTGAGGGATCGCACGGGCGACCCGCTGCAGACAGAGTTGGATGCGGCCAGGCGCCCACGATCGAGGAGGCCCGCGCCCTGGCGGGGACTTACCGCGATAATCAGGCGGTCGAGGATGCGCTCCGGCAAACCCAGGCCTGGTGGGATGGGCAGCTTGGCGCGCTTCAGGTTCACACCCCCGAGCTGGCCACCGACCTTATCCTCAACCGATGGCTGCTCTACCAAAGCCTCGCCTGCCGGATGTGGGGGCGCTCCGGATTCTATCAATCCGGCGGCGCGTTCGGATTCCGCGATCAATTGCAGGACGTGATGGCCCTGCTCTATGCCGCCCCAGAATTGGCGCGCGAACACATTTTGCTGGCGGCCGGTCATCAGTTCAAAGAGGGCGACGTGCAACACTGGTGGCACCCGCCCGGCGGCGCGGGCATCCGCTCGCGCATCTCGGATGACCTCCTGTGGCTTCCTTTCGTCACCGCGCAATATCTCCGGGTTACAGGCGACGTGACGGTCCTCCACGAGCCGGTCCCGTTCCTCGAAGCGCCCCGCCTGGGCGAAGACGAACACGAGAGTTTCCAGCAGCCGGCTGTCTCGCTTGAACGCGCTACGCTCTTCGAGCACTGCCAGCGGGCGCTCGAACATGCCCAGCAATTCGGCAAACAGGGCCTGCCGCTCATGGGGACCGGGGATTGGAACGATGGGATGAATCTTGTCGGCGCGGAAGGCAGGGGCGAGAGCGTTTGGCTGGCGTGGTTCATGGCGGATGTGCTGGCGGGAATGGCCGAAATGGCCAACCTGATGGGACAATCGGAATTCGGCGCAGCCTGCCAAGAAGATCGGAAATTGCTGATCGGGCGTATCGAACGACATGCCTGGGATGGGGCGTGGTACCTGCGTGCGACCTTCGACGATGGTTCGCCGCTGGGCGCCGCCGCGAATGCCGAAGCGCGGATCGACTCTCTGGCGCAATCCTGGGCGCAGTTATGCGGCGGCGGCGACCCGGACCGCGCCGCCCGGGCGCTGGATTCGGCATGGAACCTCCTCGTGCGCGAGGAGGAAAACCTCGTGCAACTCTTTGACCCGCCTTTCGAGTGCTCCGAGCCTTCGCCCGGTTACATCAAGGGTTACCCGCCGGGCGTGCGCGAGAACGGCGGCCAATACACCCACGCCGCGGTCTGGCTGGCGATGGCGCGGCGCGGCGATGGCGCACGCGCGGCCGGGATTCTGCGCATGCTCAACCCCGTCGACACGCCCGCGAACCAGAATCGGTCTGGCGCTATGGAGTCGAACCATACGCCGTTGCGGCGGATGTCTATCGCCTGCCCGGAAGAACCGGCCAAGGCGGCTGGTCCTGGTATACCGGTTCGGCGGCGTGGATGTATCGCGCCTGGGTGGAGGAAATCCTCGACCGCAAACTGCGCGGCGAAACGATGCAAATCGCCCCGGTCATTCCCAGTTGGTGGGATGGCTTCCAGATAAGTTATCGCCACGGCCAGGCACTCTACGAGATTCATGTCGAGAACCCAGACCATTGCGAGCGTGGCGTGCCCTGGGTGGAACTGGACGGCCAGCGCATCGCGGATGGCATCATCCCGCTCGCCCGGACGCTGGTCAAACACCGCGTACTCGTCCGCATGGGCGATGTGAGCATTCCCCAGCTTAATGCATAGTCCAAGGTGGCGAGATGGCGCAGGCCGCGCAGGCTGGCAGCGGACTTTCGCTGCCGGCATATTCCCGGGGCCAGGGGTTGCACACGCGTCGTTGCGCCCCGATTCACCCGGAACACATGGGCGCAACAACCCGGTACCACCGGGCACCTTCAATCGTAGTGGTTGGGCGCATTTACGCCGACTTCGCTCAGGCGCTCATCAAAGAGGCGCGGGCATTGTATGTGGACGATGGCTTCGCCGTGGAATTGGACAACGCCGCCTATGCGCTCGACGCTTCCACCATCGACTTGTGCATATCGCTGTTCCCATGGGCGAAGTTTCGCAGGACGCAGAGTGCCGTCAAACTGCACACCTTGCAGGACCTGCGTGGAAACATTCCAACCCTTGTGTTTATTACCGATGGCAAGGTTCACGACGTCAACATACTCGACCAACTCCCGGTGGAGCCCGGCGCCTTTTACATCATGGACCGTGGGTATCTCGATTTCGGTCGCTTGTTTGCAATGCATCAGGCGATGGCCTTCTTCATCATCCCCGCGAAGAAGAATTTCAACTGCAGGCGTCTCTATTCTGCTCCCGTCGACAAAACAACCGGCGTTCAGTGCGACCAAACCGTCTTGCTCAACGGCTTCTATGCGAGCAAGGACTACCCCGAGAAACTGCGACGCATCCGCTACTTCGATGCGGACAAGGACAAGCGCTTTGTGTTCCTGACCAACAACTTCGACCTCCCCGCCAAGACCGTGGCAGACCTCTACCGCTGCCGGTGGCAAGTCGAGTTGTTCTTCAAATGGATAAAGCAACACCTGCGCATCAAGAAGTTTTACGGCACGACAGAGAATGCCGTAAAGACGCAAATCTGGATTGCCATCAGCGTGTATGTACTCATAGCCATCGTCAAGAAGCGCCTCGGGCTCGAGCTGAGTCTCTACACAATTCTACAGATTTTGAGCGTCAGCCTCTTCGAGAAGACCCCCATTTTACAGGCTTTTTCGTCGGTAGAGTATGGAATCGGCGCGGGGGGGACTCTTCTAACCGGTTGGAATTACGCGACTAACGTTGGGAAAGCAGTGGTATTGCGTATCAACGTGCGGATTTCCTTCACCCTCTATGCTCAATTCTGCATCCTCCGGAACCAGCAAAAAGGACATGTGGGTCGAGGTGATGTGTCGGCGCATGACACCATGTCGCTAACTTGTTGCGTCCGCCCGGATTGCGCATTTTCCTTGTCTCAGTTGGACGGCTCAAAACTGAAGAAGAGCCCCACAAACAAGGGCAAACAAGAGGTTGACCAAACTGATTGCCCCGTTCATACTACGTCGAACCCACTGGCTGCGGTCGCCGGTGAGTTCATATGGGAAATATCGGGAAAAAGCACATTCCCGACTTCGACGCTTACAACACGCGTGTGGAACGATTCCGCACGCCGCACCGGGCGGTGCTTGAGGCGGCAAACGGGGTTCAAGAAAGGAAAGTAGGTAAGCCATGAGTCTGCTATTTGGATGTCTTCTGGTCTTCGGCTTCCTGGTGGTCACCGCGAGTGCGCAGACCGAACCAGCTTCGGAAACGATTGACTCGGAGACCCAGGACCGGTGGTCAGCGCCTTATCGGAATTGGCACTACTACCCCGACCATGTCATCGCCGCCGAACCGGCAATTCCAGGGCATGAAACGTTCAAGAACACTGATGTTCCGACTTTGTACCAACTCCCCGGCGACCCGAATTGGTACATGAGTTTCATCGCTTTCAACGGGGAGGGGTACTGTTCCTTCGTCGCCGAGAGTGATGACCTCATCCATTGGTCGGAACCGCAATTGGCTATGGGGTTTGGGCCGGAGGGATCGTTTGATCATGGAGGGCGCGTCATAGGGGCCTTTCTATATGAATCCTACCACATTGAAGTGCCGCGTCTGCTGAAGCGACGCGATGGCTCCTACTGGACCCTGTATGGGGCCTATCCGCGCCAGGGCGGCTACGAGCTTCGTCCTGGGTACGAAGGGGTAGCGCGGAGTCAGGACGGGCTGACGTGGCAGCGCGCCAGAGATACATACATACTTTCCGTGCACGACGAAGATTGCGGGGCGTGGGAGGGGGACTGCATCTACCAGCCCTGGCTCGTCGAACACGAAGGTCGTTATTTCAACTTCTACAACGCCGCACAGGGGGAGATCGAGCAGATTGGGTTGGCCTTCTCTGATGATCTCCTGAGTTGGAAACGATTCGCGGGGAATCCGGTGATTCCAGTCCGAGCCAACGGGTACGACGAGAAGTTCGCGTCCGACCCCAAGGTATTCCGGGACGGCGACCACTGGACCATGTTCTACTTCGGCGTGGGACGCAACGGAGCACATATAATGATCGCGTTCTCACGTGATTTGGAGCACTGGACTGCTCACCCGGAACCGCTATACAAGGCAGGAGGACATCCGGACGGCCTGGACAAGAAATACGCCCACAAGATTTCGTTGGTTCACAATCCCGCCAACGACACCTTCTACCTGTTCTACTGCGCCGTTGGGAACAAGGGCCGAGGAATCGGCCTCATTACGAGTCGCCCAATCCAGCACTAGGAATCCGGCCAGAAACCCCGGCCAATCATGGGGCACGACCAGAAAGCTATTGCTTCTTGTTTGACGGTGTTGGTTTTCATTGGGCCCGAAGTGTGAAAGGGGCCTTTCTGGCCGTGCCCCTGGCGGCCCGATCCGTCTCCCGCAACCGCGCCCGTTCCTTCTCGGCCTGCTGGGCCTTCAGACGCTCCGGCTCCATTTCAGCCAGGAACTCCGTCGCGTACACCATTCGCCTTGATCCCGTCAGTGTGTGTCTCTATTATGCTGATTAACGTGCCCATGGGGGTCCCGGGCGTCCCACATGGGAAATGTTGGCTGAAGCCCCCAATCCCGCCTCCTGGCCCATCCATTGAGGTCTGGGTTAAAAAGAGTTCCTTCATGTTTAAGGCCGGCTCTACTTTCTTCTTGGTGTTTTTCCTGTGTGCTGGCGTATCCGCCGAGTTTATTCATCCGGGTATTCTCCATACTCGGGCTGAACTGGATTTCGTAAAGGCAAAAATAGATTCCGGGGAGGAGCCCTGGGCCACCGCCTGGGCGGGGCTATGCCGCTCTGAATATGCCCAATTATCCTGGAAGCCCGAACCCGTCGCACATGTGGAACGCGGCCCCTATAACAAACCGGATATCGGTGCAACCCCCTTTATGCGCGGTGGTTTTGCTGCCTATATGCACGCGCTCCAATGGGTGTTTACCGAAGACGAAGCTCATGCTCAGAAAGCCCGGGAAATTCTCAATGCCTGGTCCACTACACTGCAATCGGTGGGACAGCATGATGCACGATTACTGGTGGGCATGACCGGGATCAATTACTGCAATGCCGCCGAGCTGCTCAAACATACCTGGGACGGCTGGCCGGCATCGGAACAGGAACCATTTTCTTCCATGCTTCGGGATGTGTTTTATCCAATCATAGAGAATTTTTATCCTTTCGCCAACGGCAACTGGGATGCCTCCATGATTCAGACCATGATGGCTATGGGAGTTTTTCTGGACGACGAGGCGATGTTTCTAAGAGCCGTTGATTATTGCCGAAGCGGTAAAGGCAATGGTGCGATCAACAATTATTTCAAACCCTCGGGACAATGTCAGGAAAGCGGCCGCGATCAGTGGCATGTCCAGATGGGGCTGGAGTACCTGGCTAACGCCTGCGAGATCGCCTGGAAGCAAGGAGTTGATCTTTACAGCGCCTATGACCATCGCCTCGCCAAAGGCTTTGAGTATACCGCCAAATATAATCTCATAATAACCGGGGACAGTCACCGTTTATATTGACATTCCGTTCCTTCGCGGGTAGCATGGGTGCATGCCAAGAGTCGCGCGGATAGTCGTACCGGGGGCTGCACACCACGTGGTGCAACGGGGGGAACAACAAGCAGGATGTCTTTTTTGTTGATGACGACCGGCGCTTCTACTTGGCGTTGCTGCGGGAGCAGGGGCGGCGGTTCGGGTTGCAAACAGTCTCAGATAAACGGTGACTGTCTCCATTTAGTCCATTTAAACACATTTAGTAGTCAAAGGCTTACAGGCCCTAGCCTGGCCGCGGGCTACTCCAGCCCGTACTTCTTGATCTTGTATTGGAGTGTGGTTCGTTTGAGGCCGAGGTGTTCGGCGGCTTTGGTTTTGTTCCAGCGGAATTTTTCGAGGGCGCCGCGGATCATTTCTTTTTCGAGGTGGTCTTTGCGTTTTTCGAGGGATTCGCCTTGGGGAGGGTGGGGGGTATCGGCGGTTTCTGAAGGGGGGGATGGGTGGGTGTCCTGAGCCTTGGGGTGTTGCTCGTAAATGAGCTCGGGGGGGAGATCTTCGGTGGTGATCACGTTGCCTTCAGAGAGCACCATGGCACGTTCGATAATGTTTTCGAGTTCGCGCACGTTGCCGGGCCAGGGATAGTGGAGGAATATGCTTAACACTTCGTTGTCTATCTCGGGCACGTCCTTGTTCATTTCGAGGCTGAACTTACGCAGGAAGTGGTCCATGAGCATGGGGATGTCGTCGCGGCGTTCGCGCAGGGGCTTTACTTCAATGGAGAACACGTTGAGCCGGTAGTAGAAATCCTCCCGGAATTCTCCCGCTTCGATGGCTTCGCGCAGGTCGCGGTTGGTGGCTGCCACAATACGCACGTCGACCTTGATGACTTCGGCACCGCCGACGCGTTCGATCTCGCCTTCCTGGAGTACGCGGAGCAGCTTCGTTTGTATGCGTGGGTCGATCTCGCCGACTTCGTCGAGGAAAAGGGTTCCAGTGTGGGCTTTCTCGAAGCGGCCGATGCGGCGGTCGCTGGCGCCGGTAAAGGCGCCCTTCTCGTGACCGAAGAGTTCGCTTTCGAGGATGCCGGGCGCCAGGGCAGCGCAGTTCAGTGCGACGAAGGGCCGGTCGCGGCGGGGGCTGGCGTCGTGGATGGCACGGGCCACCAGTTCTTTTCCGACGCCGCTCTCGCCGCGGATCATGACTGAGCTGTTGCTGGGCGCGATCTTGGTGAACATCTTGCGCAGCTGGTTTGTATGCCAACTCGTGCCTACAAGGGGCGGCCGTCTTCCTTCTTGTTTTGGTTGCGTTGGTTGGGTTATTTCCGGCTGTTGGTGTTCGAGAATTCTGCGCACTTTGCGCTCGATCTCGTCGAGTTTGAAGGGTTTTGTCAGGAAGTCGGCCGCGCCGAGGCGCATGGCCTCGACCGCCGCCTGGATCGTGCCATAGGCGGTGATCATGATGACCTCGGTGTCGGGGCAGCTCCCCTTCACAGCCCGGAGGACGTCGAGTCCGTCTTTGCCGGGCATGTTGAGGTCGGTAATGATAATATCGAAGGCGGCCTGCTCGTTAAGGCTGATAGCCTCTTCGCCGCAGGACGCGGTCTCGACAATGAAGCCCTGTTCGGCAAAGGTATCTTCGAGCATGAGGCGCATGTCCGCACGGTCATCTACAATGAGCATGCGGGAAGGTGTGGCGGTGGTACTCACGTTGTGTGACTCGTTCTACTTCGGTTCCGGAAGATAAGAGATGCCGTCCATCAAGGCCGCCGCGATGCCAACTCCGTCGCCTACAAGACTTTACCACGGTCCCCGGGAAGCGTCAAACAGGATTTTTTAATCGTTGCCGAAAAGGTCGTCGAAGGCTTGACGCGGGTCTGGTTCTGGCTTGTGGTCACCGAGCAGCTTGTCGCGTGTGGCCTGGGTGTCGCCTTGGTCGGCGGCACCGCCGAAAAGTTGGGCAAGGGCGTCGCGGTCGGGGCCGTTGTTGGCGGCAGTTTCGGGCGAGGTTTCGCGGAAGCGGAATTCGTCGCAGTAGTTCATGCCCGCAGGGTCGCGCACCATCTCAGTTCCCGGCATGCGGCACTGGTTGTGTGCTTTCGGGGCGTGGAACCGGCAGTTTTTGCAGACGTGCAGGTATGCGAGGCAGTTTGGGCAGGTCTCCTGGTAACCCGGGCGGGGTGCGTCCTTTTCCCAGGGCGTGCCGCATTTGTGGCAGCGTTTCATGGCGCGGTTCTCCGTTGCTCTTATCAACAGGGTAGAAGCGTAGCGGGGAGTGAGTCAACCGGCCGGTGCCCACGCGGTTTGCGGGGATGTTCCTGCCACGGTACAATACGGGGCGAATCGCGCTGTTTTCTGAGCAACTGGAGAAATTGCCATGGTTGACCCTGAACTGCTGGAAATACTTGTGTGTCCGGAGAACCACTCTCCTGTACATGTGGCAAGCGATGCGCTTGTGGCTCAGGTGAATGCCGCAATCGAGGCGGGCACGCTGCAAAACCGGGAGGGGAATCCTGTCGAAACGAAGATCGACGGCGGTCTGGTGCGGGACGACGGCGCGTATCTCTATCCTATCCGGGACGACATCCCGATCATGCTCATCGATGAGGCTATTCCACTCGCCCAGTTGGCAGGATAACCGGCGCACGGCCGGGTGCTCCCGGCACGATGGAATACCGCCTTTATGTGGCAGTGTTTTCTCGGGTGGTAATCAACCGGAGGGTACTACCCATGCGCCACGTCTTTCCCGGAACCGTTTTGCTTGCAGCCCTCGTGCTTTCAGGCTGCCCGACAGCCCCCATTACCATTGAGAAAGTGGCCGGTGACCTGAAGAAGCCACTTTATGTCACGTCTGAGCCGGAAGACGCTTCGCGCCTGTATATTCTCGAGCAGAATACGGGACGCATCATCCTTGTCATCGATGGTGAAAAGCAGTCGGCGCCGTTCCTTGATGTCGGGGATCATCTCGAGACGGGAAACCTCGAGCAGGGCTTGCTCGGTCTGACCTTCCACCCGGACTTCGCGGAGAACGGCTACTTTTACATCAACTACACCGCGCCCGGGGAAGGTGCAGCGGCCAAGACCGTGGTTGAACGGTACCAGGTTTCGGCCGATCCGAATGTCGCGGAAGCGGAGAGTGGCGTGACCACCCTCGAATTCGGTCAGCCGGCAGATATTCATAACGCCGGGATGATGGCCTTCGGGCCGGATGGCTACCTCTATATCGCTACCGGGGACGGCGGTCCGGGCAATGACCCCGACAACCGTGCGCAATCACTGGATACATTGCTCGGGAAAATCCTGCGTATCGATGTGGATGGCGGCGCCCCGTATGCCATTCCGCCGGATAACCCCTTTGTCGATACGCCGGATGCGCGGCCGGAAATCTGGGCGTATGGCCTGCGCAATCCGTGGCGGTTCAGCTTCGATCGGCTCACGGGCGATCTGTATATTGCCGATGTGGGGGAACGCGCGCGCGAGGAGGTGAACTTTGAGCCGGCCGGCAGCCCCGGCGGCGTGAACTATGGCTGGCGTGTTCGGGAGGGCAGCATCTGCCGGCCTGGCCAAGAGGAGTGCGCATTACCCGGGGCCGTGGACCCCATCTACGATTACGACAAGCTGCTGACGGCAAGCATAACCGGCGGTTATGTCTACCGCGGCAACGCCATCCCCGAGCTGAGCGGCGCCTATGTATTCGGCGATTACTCGAATGGCAGAATCTGGAGCTTCCGCTACGACGGCGCGAGCATCTTTGACTTCCAGAACTGGAGTGGCCCGCTGCGCCCACCCACGGTACTACCGCCGGCCTACTCGTCGTTCGGCGAAGATGCTGACGGTGAGTTATACATCGTCGAGTGGCTCAGCGGGAATGTGTACAAGATAGTGCCGCGTGCGTAATGGTGCGGGAGAAACGTTGCCGCCCAATGTCCTATGGGCGCTATTCTCCGTCCCCTTTCACCGGCCGGTGATAAACCACCCAGCGGATGCAGGCATAGGTGAGGTGGCCCCGGATCCGCCGGTAGAGGGTGCTGCCAAGCGCCGCAAGCAACGACAAGCGCGCGCGGAAGTAGCGGCCGTCGGCCGTGTAGCAGTAGCGGCGGGGTGCCCTGGTAAGCGCGCTGAGTATGCGCAGGCGGGGGCTGTCGAACATCACCACGAACACGTCGCAGTTGCCCGCACGAATCTGCTTGAGCAACCGGCGGATGCCTTTCCAGTCGCGCGCGCTGTAGTTTGTCTGTTCCGTGCGTGCAATCTCATCGGCGAGGCCGGCGATGTGCGCTTCCGGATAACCCGGCGGCACAAGCGCCGTCAATCGTGCCTCGGGATAACGGTTGCGCAGATCGCGTAAAAGGCGGCGGAAGTGGGGACCGTGACTGTAGAAGGCGCATACCCGTTCGGGTTTATTCATGGCATAAACTTTCGAGTAGGGGCGTAAGATGCCGCTCGATGATAACGTGCCAGTCGTACTCCGCTTCAACCATGGCACGGCCTGCCGCGCCCATACGCCGTGCCAATGCCGGATTGTCCAGGAGCGCCTCGAGCGCCCCGGCCCACGCTTCCGCGTCGCCGGGCGGCACGAGCAGCCCGGTTTCACCGTGACGCACGATGTCCTGCAAGCCGCCCGTTTGCGACGCTAGCACGGGGCGCCCCGTAGCCATGGCCTCGACGGCCACGAGCCCGAAGGGCTCCTCCCACACTGAGGGTACTGCCACCATGTAACTGTCGGCGTAGAGCGCGCGCATTTCCTCGCCCGTGCGCCAGCCGATGGAATCGAAGCCGGGCCGCGACTGCATCGGGTCGAAGTGCGTCGCCCGCACGAGGAAGTCGTCACGGTGTTGGCGCAAACGATTCGCCGCGTCAAGCAGCACGGAGAGCCCTTTCGTGGGCGCTTCGCCCCGCCCAGCCATGAACACCACCTTCTTCGCGGCGTGCGGCAAGGGAGCCGGGGTGTAGGCCGCCACGTCAACCCCGCCCGGTATGACCTCGATGCGCGGATGGAAGGGCGCAAAGGCCGCGCGTTGAGCGGCGTTGCTGACCACCAGCACATGCGCACATTGGAGGGCTTGCCGTGCGCGCGCGGCATACGCAGGGGCGTAGGCCTTCGCGGCCAGGTAGTCCCGCTGCCAAGTGGCGAGTTGCCAGGAAACCAGGGCTTCCCGCTGCGACTCCACCGCACATTCGCGGCATACCTGCACGGTGCGTAGCGCATGGCATGGGCAAGGGGCGCCTGCTTTGAAGCGCAGGGGATCGCGGGCGCAGGCGGCTTCGTGGGCGTAATAGCGGCTCACGAGCGGGTAGTCGGCGAAGGTCTCGAGGACATAGGGCTTCAGCGTGTAGCCATGGGTGACGAACACGGCCCGCGGCGCAAAGGCATCCACTGCAGCGCGCAACCGCGGACACAGCCGCTCGGGCGCGAGAGCGTGCAGGGTCGCGTCGATACGGGTGACCGGGAAGGGAAGCGTATCGGGGGCTATACGGCCGCGCTCAAAGGAACCGGGCTGATGTACCACAAACAAGTGTACGTCGTGTCCGGCGGCCTGTAAATGGCGCAGCACCTCGAAAACATGCACATCCGCGCCGCCGTTTGGCGGCCACGAGAAAATGAGGTCGACAAATGCAATGCGCATGGCTCAAGTCTCTGCCGGGGTTTCAGCCGCAAGAAAGGCGAGCAGGCGCGTGTAATGCTGCGCGATGACATTGGGCCAGGTATATTCCGCTTCCACCACCGCACGTCCGGCCCGGCCCATGTCCCGCCGCATGGGCGCATTGTCGAGCAGCAGCGCAAGCTGTTTCGCCAGTTCCTCCGCATCGCCGCGCGGAAACAGAAAGCCGCTCTCCAGGTGACGCACGGTCTGGCAGAGGCCGCCTACCCGGCTGGCACACACAGGCCGTCCGCTGGCCATGGCCTCGAGGGCCGTCAAGCCGAATGGCTCGTCCCATACCGACGGTACGACAACCACATCCGCCTGGCGATAGAGCGCCGCCGTTGCGGCATGGTCACGCCACCCGACAGGGCGGAACCATGGCGCCGCCGGCACGTCTTCGGGCAGCGTAGACCAGATAACGAAATCCCGCCGGTCCCGCCACAGGCGTTCTCCCGCTGCCAGCAACACATCCAACCCCTTTACAGGGTCCTCCGCGCGGCCGGTCATGAGGATAACCTTGCCTTCCCGCGGCGCGCGTTCCGGCGGGGGTGTATACGCAAACCATTCCGCGTCGACGCCGCCGGGAAACACAAAGACCTGCGGGCAGTGATCTGCTATCTGCTGGCGGGCGAGGTCATTGTAGACGACCGCGGCCGTGAGTTTGCGCAGGCAGTTGCGTTGCAACGCGTGATACGCCGGGGCGTAGGCGTGTGCCGCCACATACGCGCGCGTCCAGGCATCGGGGAAACCTGCGCGGATGGCTGGCCCCACGTGTGTGAGCGCGCATCGGCGGCACGCCTCCGGCGTTTCAAGATAATTGAGGAGGCACGGCGCCCCGTCTTTATAATGCAAGATGTCTTTGTGGCATATGGCTTCGTAAGCGTAGAAGCGCGAGACCACCGGGTAGTGCATCAGCGCGCGGCACACGTAGGGCTTCAGAAAAAAGCCATCCGCCACCACCACGGCATCCGGCGCGATACCATCGACCGTCGTCCGAATCCGTTCCGGTACATAGCGCCGGTTGTATTGCCGCGGCGAAAATGTGAGCCGCGTGGCGGGAAACGGCAGCGCGTGCGGCGAGAAGGCGCCGTGCACCACCGAGTCCGGCGGCGCTACGCCGACCAGATGCACTTCCAGACCCGCAGCCTGCAACCCGGACAAGACATGATACAGATCGACATTCGCCCCGCCATGGGGCGGCCAGGAGAAAAGCAGGTCTACGAATGCGAGCTTCATGATGATGGTACGACTTTTTGCGCGGTGCGCGTTTGCGCAACAGCGTAGCGAAAAGGCAGGCCCCGGCACCACCTGCGGGTGGGGTATGGAGCACGGGGCGTGCTATTGTGTCCCGTATTTGTATCCTGACACTGAGAGGGGACAAGCTTGCCATGATCGAAGACAGCCAGCCTGTCATGTTTCTGGGGAATCCCGTTTCGCCGAAGATAGTGCGCAAGGCACAGCGTATGCGCACGCGGTACCTGCGGAAGTACGGTTATGACCCGGACACGCAATACGCCATGGCCGCCGTGGAGAATCCGGTGCTGGGGCCGGCGCTGGGCGTGCGCAACGTGGTGGCGAATGCGCCGGGCGAACCACTGGACCCCGGGAATGGGGTGCTCATTGGCACTATCCGCATGGGTTACGGCCACTACCGCATCGCCATGGCAGTGGCGTCCGCGGCGCACGCCCTCGGCCGCACACCTTACTGGTTTGATCTGTTGGGGTTCGACG
Organism: uncultured Nitrospirales bacterium; assembly: GCA_964569295.1. GTDB lineage: Bacteria > Hydrogenedentota > Hydrogenedentia > Hydrogenedentales > JAGMZX01 > CAZMVU01. Next base: position 115,473 of record CAZMVU010000001.1, on the reverse strand, counting down.
CGCCCGGCGCACGCATGATCCATGATCTCGACTTCTGGTACTCGCTGGGGTCGCGCTTATCGCAGCAGTCGCGTGTGTTCAACCGGTTTGTGTGGGAGCCGCTCATGGGCTCGGCCTACCGCCGCCTCGAAAAGAACTACCCTATTCGCGAGGTGTGCGCCATCTTCGCGAACCTGCACCACGGCCTGCCCAAGACCATGCCCTTCCTCGGTACCCACCCGTGGTGTTCCCACGGCGCCGTACATGGCGCCATGCAGCGCGTGGTGAACCTTATCCCGGATAACTGGCCCCTCGGCTTTCACCCGGCGGAAGGCGCGCTCAACACGGTGCAAACGCCGTCTGCCTACACACGTTTCCGCACACTCGCCGGCATGGGGCCCAAGCATGCTCGGCCCAACGCGATGCCGCCGGACGCCCTGGCACTCGCTGGCCACTATGTGGACCACGATCTCGTTGCCAATGCCGAGACCGACTGTGCCGCGCGCATTGCCCGCCTGGACGCCCAAAAACCGCGGCGAATACTCCTGAGCGTGGGGGGTGCGGGAGCCCAACGGCAGCTCTACACCGGCATCATCCGCACGCTTTTGCCCTACGTGCGCGATGGCGCTGTAACCCTTTTCGTCAATTTCGGTGACCACGCGGCCTTCTTCGAGCATATTGCGCAGGTGGTACCGGAGTTCGGCGAGGCGGCGACGGTGCATCGCAACTGGGAAGACACGCGCCGGGCGGCGGCCGACACAATCGATGGGGGAGACGCGGGGCTGCACGCCTTCCTGCACGAAGACACCTTCGCCGCGGTATACACCACGAACGTATTGATGCGCGCGTGCGACGTCCTTCTCACGAAGCCGAGTGAACTCGCTTTTTACCCAATACCCACAGTGCTCCTGAAACGCGTCGGTGCACATGAAGCGTGGGGCGCCATCCGTGCGGCGGAACTCGGCTATGGCACGCCGGAATGCGAGGATTGGCCCCAAACAGCACAGCTCCTGCGCCTTGTGGCCGAGGAGGATGACTTTATCCGCATGGCCTGCGAACGTATCCCGAAACTGCGTGACGCCGGCATCTTCGACGGCGCCTATCGTGCCGTTGAATGGGCCATGGGCTAGGTGCGAGAGGGGCATTGCCCCCAACGTCCTCTCTTCGTAATATACCCTTGTTCATGAATCCCCGAGTATCCAGGCGATACAGAGGCCGGGCCATGCCGAAAGGGCGGGGTCGTCTTTGCCGAGGCCGAAGCCGTGCGGTCCCGACTTGAACAAGTGCATTTCCGCCGGCACGCCCGCCGCCACCAGCGCCTGGTAGAACATGAGGCTGTTCTCCACCGGGACCACCTTATCGTCACCCGCGCTGAACAGGAACGCCGGCGGCGTGTTTTCGGTAACATGCTTTTCCGCCGACATGGCCACGATCATGTCATCGGCCGGGGCTTCGCCGAGGAGATTGCGGCGCGAGCCTTTGTGTGTGTACCGGCCGGTCATCGTGATAACCGGGTAGCCGAGGATGACGAAATCCGGCCGGGAAGATTCGCGTTCCACCGGGTCGCCGGCAGCCGGATTGCCGCTGTCGAATTGGGTGGCCGCCGTTGCAGTGAGGTGGCCGCCAGCCGAAAAGCCAATCACGCCAATCCGTTCGATGGCGCCATGGCTGTCTTTCGCCATATGCCGAACCGTGCGTATGGCCCGCTGAACGTCCATCTTCGGATACGGATGCTGATACGCCGGGGCGTGCCGGTAGCGCAGCACATACGCGACGATGCCGTGCTCATTGAGCCAGCACGCGATTTGAGCCCCCTCGTGGTCCAATGCGAGGTGACCGTAGCCTCCGCCCGGGGTCACGATAACCGCTACGCCCGTAGCATCCTTTTCACGCACCGGATAGGGATACAAGACCGGCACATCGGCCGTGCTGTCGCCTTTTGCACCCGGCGCGGCGTCTTCCCACAACAGTTTTGCCGGCTTTGGCCAGTCCGGTTCTTCCGCGGCCCCTGCGGCACATGGCAAGAACGCCATGGCAATTGCACAAAAAGAGGCGAAGCATGCAATAGTTCTAACCGGCATCGTCCGTTTCTCCCGGGGCGTTGTTAGTCGGCAGTGCGATCACCGCCCAGATGGGCAGGTGGTCCGAGGCCACGTGGGTTTCCGGGTGCGAGCTGATGCCCGCATCCATGGCCGTAAGGGACTCGCTGTGCCAGATATGGTCGATCATGCGCAATGGCTCCGAAGCGGGAAAGGAACCCCGTTTGCCCAGGTCCACGCAGCGAAGAAAGGACTCCAGCATTGCCAGGCCCGCCCCCCGCTCTTCGTTGAAATCCCCCACGGCAATAACCGGTTCGTTTCGCCGTGCCCGGATGGCCGCCGCCATGGCCTGGCCCTGGGCGGCACGTTCATCGGATGCCAGACCCCAGTGTGTGTTCCACACGTCGAGGGTATGTTTGTCTGCCTGCACCCGTACACGCAATGCGCCCCGCGGTTCCCGCGCTTGTGCCTCGGCGTCCAATTTGTCCTTGGGCGCTTTGGGCAGTGCGATGTTTTCGTGTTCCTCGACTTCAAGCCGGGTCAGCGTGAGGTTGCCGTAATGGGCGTCGCCCCGAATGAGATTCGGCCCGTATACCGGCTGCATATCGAGCAGTTCGGCCAGTTCCGCCGGCATATCGCGTTTGTTTGTGCGCGGCATGCCCCGGTCCACCTCTTGCAGACAAACCACATCGGGCGCGAGGGCTTCGATGACGCCCGCGATGCGTTGAAGATCGACACGGCCGTCCGTCCCCTCGCCGTGATGGATGTTGTAACTCACCACGCGGATGGGATCCGGCGCGTCCGCAAGCACCGGCACGGCGGCGAATAGCGCGGTCACGATACCTGCAAACGTTCTCATGAATTCCATACATCCCCTCCGAAGTATATCCCGGCGCGTATTGCCACCGGGCTAATGCGCCATGTCCGGCGGCAGATTCAACCTTTCGATGGCCTCGACATAGGCCGGCGCCTTCGCCTTGAGTGCGCCCGCGTGTACGGCGTCCAGGTACTGGCGTAGCCAGCGGCACGATTCTTCCTTGCCCAATGCGCGCCGCAGGCCGGTGAGCAACAGGCCGGGGTCCTCCGGTGCGACATGCAGGGGGACGCCACCGATTTTCCGCGTCGCGGTGATCATGCGGTCCACGTACTTCGCCGGCGTGAGCCGCCTCAGAAGTTTCCGGCAGCCGACAAGCGACACCTTGAGTCCTTTGTCAGGCATGGTAGCCAGTATATGGCCCGCCTCGAAGTCCGGAATATCAATGGCTTCCGCGTATTGCGCGCTGTACGTGGCGGCCATAATTTCGACAATACGCACCTTCACCTGCTCCGTCTGCTGCCGGGTGAGTGTGTGCGGCTTTGGGCCCTGCATCACGAACTGGAGCGTGGGGGAGAGGGCAAGCGGATACCCCGCGCCGGGCCAGGCGGTAATGTACGCGAAGATTTCGCGTTCTGCGCGCGCCCGCCCGTGCCGATCCGGCATATAGATCGTGCCGCCGAGAAAAGGCTTTACCACATACTTCGGCGCGCGCCCATACACAATGCCCAGCAGACGGTGTTCCTCTTGCAGTGTCTTGCTATGCCCCTGGCTGTCCTTCGCCGCCACATAGGCGAACGTGCCCGATTTGCGCCGTGCGTTGCCCGCACGCATGCGAAACACGAGCCGCTCAGCGCTCTCGCGTACCAGGTCAAAAACCAGCGAATTCACATGGGCCGGCCCCAGTACGCGCTGGATACTCGGAAGAATGAACCGGTCCCCCTGTTCTATCCGGAATTCCGTCGCCGTCGCCAGTGTCTCGAGATTATAATGACGCGGCAGCGGATTCCCTGCCGCATCCACAAACGGCCGGAATCCTGTCCAGCGCACCTGCGGCCCCTTATCGATGCGCGCCTTATGGCCGGCCGGTTGCACGGGGCCTTTCTTGCGTCCTTTCTTGCCTGGGGGTGTCATGGACAGCATTGTGCCGGTTGCGATGCGCGGCGTCAATCTTGCTCCCCCCCATCAAGACGAACGGGAGTAACGTTGGCCTCTTTCGCACTCCTGAGCGCGGACCGGCGCGCGGCGACGCGTCCTGCCGGCCGCATTCCACGAAAGGCGGCTACCGGCGGATTTTCGTTCCCCGCCTGGGCGGGTTGACAGGGGCCTTAGTCCTACTTATGCTTGATGTCCCATGCGCTGTGGGCGGAGAGGCGTTGTGCTTACCCCGCGCAAGTTTACGTCGCGAAGGAGAGGACCATGCGTAACATACCACCGCTGCTGCTGACCCTGTTCCTGGCCTTTATGACCGTGGTATCTGCCGACACCATTACCGTGGATGGCGTCACCTACCGGGATGTCGAGATAATCGACTCGGGTACACGCTATTACTGGCGCACCAATGACGGAAAGGCCATGTCGGTAGAAAAGGAAGATGTGCCGCCGGGAAATGTGCAGATAGGTGATGCTCCCCCACCGGAAGAAGAAGAAGAAGAAGAAGAACCCGCGGCGGAAGTCTCTGAATCCCCGGAACCCACCGCCGTGGAACCGCCTGCGGAAACCATGCCTGTAGCCGTGGATATGCCCGAACCCGCCCCAGTACAGGCAGGCGCGGCCACCACTGATCTGCTGCGTGCCGGACGCGAAGGCCTCGAGGCAAACGCCCTGGTGTTGCGCGCGGGCGAGCACATGGTGGGTGTTGTATCACTTGATCTCGCAGCCGTGGACGCGCCTCTGGTCGATCGCATCGCGGACAATCTGGCGGGTGCTGGCTCCAAACTCACGCGGGACAACCTGATCGTGGCAGCCACCGGCGGCGTCACCCAAGCGCAGCAGGGCATCCTTAAAGGGGAATTGCAGCAAACGTTTCTGGGCGACTACGTAGCCGAAGCAGCGCAGCGGGTGACAAGCGTGGCCGCCGAAGCGTTACGGACCGCGGAGGAACAACTGGCGCCCGCGCAACTACAAATGGCGGAGACCCAATTGGCCGATCTCCACGAAAGCCGCTTCGGACCCGAGGCCTCGATTGACAACACGCTCAATGTGCTTGCCGTGGCCTCGCCCGAAGGCGTTCCCGTGGCTTACCTCGTGAACTACCCGCTGTATGGCGTGGTGCTTGAGCCCGGGGCGGGCACGTCCGGCCGGAGGGCACCGGGGGGACTCGCCGCACATCTGCGTGACAGTGCGGCGCAAGAACTGCCCGTACTGTTCATCAATGGTGCGGCCGGCGATACCGAGCCGGATTTCGAGCAGGGGGAGGAGGCCGCCGGCCAAACCCTGGCCAAGGCGGCATTGGCGGCGCTCGAAGAGGCGCCAGCCCGGGAAACCGTGTCCCTGTTGGTCACGCCACGGCGAACCCCTTTGCCGCCAACGCTGCTGTCCGGGTTGGTGCCCGAGGAAACGGTTCTGCATGAAGTCCATCTCGGGAGCAGCGTGTTTGTGACAGCCCCGGGGTCGGCGGCCGCGCAGATTGGCGTGCTGTTGCGGGTTAAGGCATTGACCGCTGGCAAAGAACAACTCTTTCTCGCCAGCCACGCCAACGACTACCTTGGTTTGTTCCCGACAATTACCGGCTTCTTCGCCGCGGAAGTCGAGAGCCAGGTCAACTTTTACGGCCCCCTCACGGCGAAGTGGTTTGCTGAGCACTACCTGCCCCTCGAAGACGGGGACCGCCCGGCATGGAAAGATATCCCCACGCTGGCGAAATACGAGACCACCTATTCGAAGGCCACTGAGACTACGGCCGCCCAGCGCGATGCCCTCCTTGCCGAGTGGGAAAAGATCGATGAGGGACTCAATGGCGTGGTGCCCATGGCCAAGACCGCACTCGCAAGCGCCGGCGATGACCTGCCTATGGCCGCGCAGGTGACCCAGCTCGTAGAACGACTGAATGAAACCGAATTGCAGGCCATGGTGAAACAGGTGCTCGGCGGACTCGTGCGTACCCAGGCGGATTTCAGCGAAGAAGAGCGGGTCATCATGATGGCCGCCGCCCAAGCGCTCGACCTGCCCTACGATGCCGTCGTGCTGATGCAGTTGTTCGCGACACCTGACCGTCTGCCGGCCGATTTCAAGTCGTATATGGGCATTATCCAGGCGAGCGCCGGGCAAGCGGAAGGCCACGATTTCCTATAGGCCGGCGTTGTGTCTTCCGGAACGCTCCATAAAGGAACAATGGGGTGGCAGGTTGCAAAACGGGGGCGCATGCGCTAGAATGCAGCCGCCTTAACGAACGGTAGGTATGTTTTTCGGGAGGCTCACATGGCGCGTGCCGTGTCTCGTTCTGATAGCTCGCCCAACGTGGCCGAGACCAAACTCCTCGAGAGTGCTTTACGCCTGTTTGCCGAAAAAGGGTATGAAGGCACCAGCATTCGCGAAATAATCGAGAGCGCCGGCGTCACCCGCCCCGTGCTCTACTATTATTTCGAGAATAAAGAGGATCTCTTTCGCCGTCTCGTCGAGATGAAATTTACCGACTACGTGGGCCGATTGCGCCATATTATCGACTCGGTAACGGGGGCGCGTGAACGTTTGACGGGCATCATGCTCGAGGCCTTCCACCAGGCGGAAGAAGAGTTCGAGGTGGTCCAGCTTATCTTGCAAGTGTTCTTCGCGCCGCCGTCGCAGGGACCGCCGCTCGACCGTAACAAACTGGGCCGCAAGCGGTTCAAGCTGGTCGAGGAGGTCATGCGCGAAGGTTTGCGGGATAAGCAACTCTCCGGCGGCGATCCACAGGGTATGGCACTCGTATTCATTGGCATCATGGAGATGCATATCATGGCCAAGTCGAACCGCCCCGAAATGCGGCTCAGTCCTGATATGGCGCATGCCCTGGTCGATATCTTTCTGGCCGGGGCGCACTACCGCGAAGAGCCCGTCACCCACCTGCGCAGCCCGTATTCAGGCTGAGCAAGCTCCCATTGAACCGGTGCAACCCTGATTGTGTCCCCGCTCCGCCGGCCACGCCTGATTCAACCGGCAGGCGCCGGGCAGGATGCGCGCATCCCACCCGGCACTGCGTGTGGGTTGTCTTGCTCAGTCCAATTCTTTGATTCGCAGATTGCGCCAGCGCACCGACATTGGCGTCTCGCGGTCGCCCACGCCATGCACCTGCAAGCCGATCAGGCCTTCCGCGTCCATCTTGTCATGGAAATCGGTCCGCAATTCACCATTGAGGTAGGTGCGGATGTGGTCACCTTCACAGTGAATACGGACCGTGTTCCACTCGCCGTTCTTCCAAAGACGCTTGCCTTCCGCCCCGAACTTCTCACCGAGTTCCTCGTCATCCTTGGGAGGATAAATCCAGCCGCGGCGCGCCTCATCGTAGATGCCGCACCACCAGTCGCGGTCCTTGTTTTCATCTTCCAACTCATTCTGATAACCGAATACGCGATCATCGGCACGCACATGGCTGCGGAATTGCACCCCTGAATTGAGCGAGGGATGCGCCAGGAACTCGAATTCGAGGATGAAGTCGCCGAATTCTTTCGTCGTGCACAGGAAGGTATTCGACGTGTTCGGCGCCGACGTACCCACGATGGCACCGTCATCCACCTTGTAGGTGGCTTCGCCGCCGTGCTGCTCCCAGCCATCCAGGTCTTCCCCGTTGAACAGATCAACCCAGCCATCTTCATCTTTGCCCATCGCCTCCTTGGCGGCGTCCTTGGCGGCGTCCTTGGCGGCGTCCTTAGCGGCGTCCTTGGCGGCGTCCTTGGCGGCGTCCTTGGCGGCGTCCTTGGCGGCGTCCTTGGCGGCGTCCGCGCCAAGCTGCGCAAAGGCGGGCAGGCCCCCCAGTACAAGTGCCAGGCTCAAAAACAGGATAATGTTGCGGGTTTTCATACTACTTCTCCTTCGGTTGTGGTGTGATCACCATGGTTGCTGCATCAAATTGCCGCCCTTTGTTGTACACTAAAGACGGGTCCCAGTGCACGGAAGTCGCACCGCGCGCCACCGGCTCCAGAAATGACATAAACATCATGAAAGGACGAGTGTCTGCTGTAGGGCTGTTGACTTTAGGCCGCGGGATCCACCTTGTGCCTTTACCGGCTGCGGCGGCGCGGTCCGCGGCGTTTCCCAGAGCGTTTCCCCTTCGATGGATTACGGCGGGGCGTTTCTTCAAAACCGGAGGGCACGGGATGTGCCATGTCCTTGGCGTGGGGACCGGAAGGCACGAACTTCGCCTGGTGGTCTTCGAGACTGTTGAAGCTGCCGCACCGCGGACATTTGGAAATGGCCTCAGCGGTTTCATCGAGATAGGTGTAGGTACAGAAGACACAGCGCCACAGGTGCTGGCGCTCTATTCGTACCAGCCGCCGCTGAACGGTGAGCCCGGTATAGGCATAGATGAAGATGGCTCCTATCCCGATGACGGCCGCATAAAGTGCGAGGGCCTGGGAGAGCGTGATGGTTATCATGAGCCATCCTCCGCCTGCTCGATGCGCAATGTGCCAAGTTGGTTGGCGGCCTGTTCGGGCGAGGCCAGCGGCTCGAATTTGTACTTGAGAATGGCCAGTTGAATTTCATCGATCACCCCCGAGGAATCCACCGTCGAACTCCACACATTGACCACCCGGCCCAGGGGGGTCACCTCGATAACGATGCTCAAGGGCAAATCGAGCGTGTCTGGATCTGCCTGCCACAAGGCTTTGATGGGCGGCGCGAACAATAGCTGACGGTCCTCGGGCGCGCTGTCCCACTCGAGGTAGGCCGTGTAGCCTTCGGCCGGCCGGAGTGCCGGTGTGCGTCGTGGTTCGTCCAGGGGCGCAGGATCGCCTTGAGACAACGAAAGGCGCGTGAGGGATTGGCGCAACCGCCCGAGCTGCTTGCCGAAGCTGCGCCATGAATCATCGGGCTCTTCACCGAGAATTTCACGGCGCAACTCGTCCGAGAGCATCCCCTCTTGCCGCATGCGCAGGCGTTGCAGCTCGGCGAACTCGAGTGTGGGCAGATCAATGTTCGCCAGGCGCGGCGGCGGGCTTTCGCCGGGAAAGGCACGGCCGGCCGTTGCGTCTGCGGCGGGGGCAGACGGGGCGGCTTGGACGAGCTGGAAACGCACGTACTCGACCTCTTCGCGCGGGAAATAGATAACGATGCGGAAGACGGTTACCGCGGAAAGATGAAATAGCGCCGAGACCGCAAGGGCCGCGAGCAGCACCCGGTTGTGCCGGCGGCCCCGCACATCAACCGCCCTCCTCGGGCGAGCGTGCGGCAATGGCATAGCGGGTGATGCCGACACTGTTGGCCACGCCGAGCACGCGCACCAGGCGCCCGGTGGCCACGTGCGTATCGGGACGAATCAGCACCAAGGCCTCGGGGTCTTGCAGGTAATATTCGCTCAGAACCCGCGAAAGTTGCGCCCAGTTCTGAATTTCCTCGTCGTTCACAAAGATACGCCCCTGATTATCCAAACCTTCACGCACCGGCTGTCCCCTCTCATCTTGCTGGGGATGGGTAAGCGTTATCGAGATGTCCTTGCGCTCGAGCTCGCGCACGCCCTCGGCCTGGGGCAGCTCGACCTGCACGGAAGTCTGCACGACGAACGTGGCGGAGAGCATGAAGAAGATGAGCAACTGGAACACCACGTCGATCAACGGCGTCAGATCGACGTTGGCCCGGACCTTGTATTTATCGCTGCGTTTGAATTTCATGGGGCGTTAGATCTCGCGCTCGCCCTTGTGGCGGGTGAGCAGATCAACCAATTCGGACGAGCTGATTTCCATCTCGAGCACCATGTTCTCCACACGTCCGACGAAGTAGTTGTACACCACCAGCGTGGGAATGGCCACGGTGAGCCCGGCGGCCGTGCTGACCAGGGCATTATTGATGCCGCCCGCGAGATCGGAAGGATTCACCTGGCCTTCCTTGTGTTGGATTTCCGCGAAGGCGGTGATCATGCCCGCTACGGTGCCCAGCAGGCCCAGCAGCGGGGCGATATTGGCCGTGGTTGCCAGCGCGGAGAGGTAGCGCTCGAGCCGGGGAATCTCGAGGTGGCCCGCGTCCTCGATCGCTTCCCGGATATCCTGTTTCGACCGGTTGTGCTTGAGAATACCCGCCTTCATGATGCGGGCTACCGGCGCATCCCTCTCATCGCATATCTCGACAGCTTCCTGCATCCGGTTCTGGCGTAGCACCTGGCGCATGGTGTCCATAAACTCACGCGTGTCGATGCTGGCCCGGCGCAAAACGATGAACCGCTCAATGGTAATGGCGAGCGCCACCACCGAACACGCCAGGATCGGCCACATAAGTATGCCGCCTTCCCAGATAATCTCGAATGGAAACAATGACATGGCTGAAATTCCCTTTTCGATGCGCACCGCCGTCTACCGGGAGGCGGGCCGGACGGCGTGTATTATAGCTTAATGACTGACCAGCGTGCCCAGGCCCCGGTTCGTGAACAACTCGATGAGCAGGCTGTGCGAGATGCGCCCGTCGATGACGTGCGTTTTCCGCACGCCGGCGTCGAGTGCCTTTAGACACGCTTCGATTTTCGGAATCATACCGCCTGCGATCACCCCTTCGCGCCGCATGTCATACACATCACCCGAGCGCACCTGGCGAATCAGCGATTCCGGGTTGTCCTTGTCGCGCAAGAGACCGGGCATGTCGGTGAGGAAAACGAGCTTCTCGGCGTGGAGCGCCGCGGCCACCTCACCGGCCACACTGTCCGCGTTTACATTCCAGGTGCCGCCCTCGACGTCCGTCGCAACCGGCGCGACCACGGGCACGAAACCCGCCTTGCACAGCACATCTACCACATTCTGGTGTACGCCCGAGACCTCGCCCACATGGCCGAGGTCCGACCCGTCATCAAGCACCATCCTGTTCGCGAGAAGGAGGTTGCCGTCTTTGCCGGAAAGCCCGACCGCATCAGCGCCGCTGTGGTTGAGCAGACTCACGATTTCCTTGTTCACCCGGCCTACCAGCACCATCTCGACCACTTCCATGGCCGCATCGTCGGTGACCCGTAACCCCTGGTTAAACAGGCTCTTCAGCGCGAGGCGGTCGAGCATCTTCGTGATTTCCGGCCCCCCGCCATGTACAACCACCGGCTGAATGCCCACATACTTCATCAGCACGATGTCCTGGGCGACCGAACGGCGCAAAGCAGGGTCTATCATGGCGGCGCCGCCATACTTGATGACCACTGTCTTTCCCTGGAACTCCCGCATGTAGGGGAGCGCCTCAATGAGGACATTGGCCTTGTCGATGTATTCTTGCATACGGAACGCTCCCCCGCCGGTCAGGTGCGGTAATCCGCGTTTATGCGCACGTAATCGTGGCTGAGGTCCGTGGTCTTGAAGGTGCAGGCCCCCGCCCCGAGGCCGAGGTGTGCGCGCACATGGACCACGTTCTCACGCATATGGGCCGCAGCGTCTTCTTCACGGTACGCGGTTGGGGTGCCGCCCGCGACTACCTGCACCTCACCGAGATACAGATCGAGCACGGCGGCATCTACCTGGGCCGGTGCATAGCCTACCGCACACGCGATCCGCCCCCAATTCGGGTCCTCGCCGGCAAAGGCTGTCTTGCACAATTGGCTGTGCGCCACGCTGCGCGCCACGGCCCGTGCATCGGCATCGGAAGCCGCCCCCGTCACCTCGATAATCACCAGTTTCGACGCGCCTTCGCCGTCGCGCACAAGGGCTTCAGCCAATGTGCCGCAGGTGTGCTCCAAGGCCCGGGAGAACTGCTCGTATTCCGGCGTGGCCGGGACGAGCGGGGCATTGCCTGCGCGGCCGTTCGCGAGACAGAGCACCGTGTCGTTGGTGCTCATGTCATTGTCTACGCAAATGCGGTTGAAACTGCGGTCCACGCACGCGCGCACGAGATTGCGCAAGTCGTCACGGCCAATAGCGGCATCGGTGGTGATGAAGCACAGCATGGTCGCCATATTCGGCGCAATCATGCCAGCGCCCTTGGCCATCGCCCCGATGCGCGCTTCCACGCCGCCTAGTTTCAGCGTGCAGGCCATTGTCTTTGGCACGGTGTCCGTGGTCATAATGGCGTGCGCCGCATCATCACCGCCCGAAGTAGAGAGGGCAGCGGCGGTATCGTCTACGCCCTGGATCAGGCGCGCCATGGGCAGTGGAACGCCGATAACCCCCGTGCTTGCAATGAGCACCTCATCGGGTTGCAGGCCAAGTTGCTGCGCCACGCGCGCCGCAGTGTCATGCACGTCGTTGACACCTTGTTCCCCGGTGCATGCGTTGGCGTTGCCGCTGTTGGCGAACAGCGCCCGTGCGGTACCACGCGCGCAGACATGTTCGTCCCATATGACCGGCGCAGCTTTGACCTGGTTCGTGGTGAAGACGCCAGTGGCCACACAGGGCGCTTCGCTCGCGATAAGCGCACAGTCCAACCGTGGCTTGTCCGGATTCTTGATGCCCGCCGCCGCGCCCGCCGCGGAGAACCCCGCCGGTGCACACACACCGCCGCCGGTGATATTCATGGCGCCATCCCAGGGAACATGAGCCCGGTACGTTCGTCGAGACCGAAGGCCACATTCATGCATTGAATACCCATGCCCGCCGTTCCGCCTGTAAGATTGTCCACCACGCCCACAAGTACGAGGTTCCCTGTACGATCATCCGTAACATAGCCCACATCGCAGAAATTCGAGGCGCGCACATTGTTGATGTCAGGCACAAGGCCCTCCGGCAGCACGCGCACAAAGGGCTCATTTTCATAGATGGCGTACAGCGCGGCCGGGTCAACCTTTTTCGACGGGCGCACCACGATGGTCGAGATAATACCGCGGGTGATCGGTGCTACGTGCGGTGTGAACTGGACCTGGCAATGCCCGCCGATCTCCTGCTCGATTTCCGGTGTGTGCTGGTGCACGCCGATCTTGTAGGCCTTGATGTTTTCATTCATCGCCGGGAAATGGAAGATGTCGTTCGGCGCCCGGCCACCGCCCGAAACGCCCGTCACCGAGTTGATGACGACCGGTGTCTCCGGTTGGGCCGCCTCGACAATCGGACGTAGCGGGGTGAGCACGCTGATCGGGAAGCACCCGGGCACCGCCACGAGCGCCGCCGCCCGCAATTGTTCGCGGTAGAACGGCACATGCCCGTAGGTGGCCTCATTGGCGAGGTTCGGGTACTTGAGCGCTGCCTTATAGTATTGCTGGTAGTGGGCGGGATTCTTGATGCGGAAGTCCGAACCAAGATCCATGACGCGCGCGCCGGCCTTACGCAGCTTCGCACCCAGCTCCATGCTCAAGGTGCCTGGAACTGCGATAAAGACCACATCGCACCGTTTTGCCAGGGATGGCGCATCGAAGGTCTCGAGCGTGATGTCGGTCATCTTACGAAACGCCGGCAACAGTTCGTCCAGGCGTTTGCCGCCTTCGACCTCGACCGCCGCTACAAGTTCCGCCTGCGGGTGGCCCATGAGCAGGCGCATGAACTCGCGGCCGCCGTATCCCAATGCGCCGACCATACCTACGCGTATCATATGCTTATCATCTCCCAGGTTGGGGGTTGGTTCCGATCCACGGGCCGTGCCGGCCCAACGTTTTTCTTCCAGGCGCCATGCGCCTTCACACGCATGCCTTGCACGGGTAAGCCTTGGCCGCGTCAGATTTTGCGTGGAATCTCGGGATTATAGCCGTGCCGCCACAGGCCGTGCAAACGGTGTGCGCAACCCCAACCGCGTAAAAACGTCAAACGACGAATAAACGCAATGCACTTCAGCCGTATGGCCCGCGCCAGGCCTATTGCCTCGCCTTTAGCCCGGATATCTCACCGCTCTCGTGGTTTCGCTCGTTTCGCCAGGAATTGCGGTCAAGAGTGTCGATGGGAGGGACTCGGGCTTGGCTTTTGCGCTGAGCAGACACACCCCCCGTACCCCATGCTCTTATCGCGCCGGCTTGACCTGCACCGCAGGTCATTCGCACATGGGGGTGGCGCTGCGGCGCGCTACGTGCGCATCGCACAGCAAATCGTCGTGGCCGGTGAGGTCTTCATAACCCAGCGCGATGCTGTAATCCCGCTTGTTCTTTGCATGAGCTGGCGGGTAAGGCACTATTTCCGGGCGCGTGCGATCACTTTTTTTATGGCTGCTGCCGTGGCTTGTACATCATGCTCGGTCATGCTGGGATGCAGGGGCAGGGACAGCACTTCGTGTGAGGCCTGGGTGGCGCGGGGGAGATCCTCCGGCCGCATACGGAGCTTATCCCGGTAGTAGGCGTGCAGGTGCAGCCCATAGAAATGACAGCCCGTGCCGATGTTTTCGCGGCGTAATGCATGGGCGAATTCGTTCCGGTCCAGGCGCAGGCGTTCGCGCCGGAGGCGCACGATGAACAGGTGCCATGCGTGGTCCACGTCCGGCTCTTCGGCGGGCAGGGCGATCTCATCGATAGCGGCGAGCACATTGCGGTAAAGCCCCGCGAGGCGCTGGCGGGCGGCTTTGAAGTGCGGAAACTTCCGGAGTTGCTCGAGTCCCATGGCGGCGCCCACATTGCCGAGGGTGTATTTGAAACCGGGCACCACAACCTCGGGAGGCGCGGACACCGCGCTGCGGCTGTAGCGGTCCCAGGCGGTAACGGCCATGCCATTGGCCGCGAGCACGCGCAACGCTTCGACCTGGCCGGGGTCGGCGAGAGTAATCATGCCGCCTTCCATCGTAGTGATATTCTTGATGGCGTAGAAACTGAAACAGGTCATGCCGTCCCCGCCGCCGATGGGGGTGCCCTTGTAGGCGGCGCCGAGGGCATGGGCGGCGTCTTCGACCACGGGAATGCCGTGCTTGTCCGCGATAGCGCGAATGGCGTCGAGCCGGCAGGGGTGCCCGGCCATGTGCACGGGCATGATGGCCTTGGTGCGATCGGTAATGGCGGCATCGAGAGAGGCGGGATCCATATTCAGCGTGTCGGGCTCGATATCCGCGAAAACAACCTTGGCGCCCATGTTGAGGATGGTGTTGCCGGTCGATGCCCAGGTGATGGGGGAGGTGATAACCTCGTCCCCCGGACCGACGCCGTGCGCTACGAGCCCCAGGTGCAGTGCCGCGGTGCAGGAGGATACAGCGATGGCATGGGGGGCGGTCACCGTTTCGGCGAAGGCTTTCTCGAATGCGGGAATCTGCGGCCCGGAGGTAAGCCACCCCGAGCGCAGGGCGTGCAGGACCGCCTGCTCTTCTTCGATGCCTATATTCGGTTTGCTCAATGCGATGAAGCGCGCAGATATCGGTTCACCGCCCTCGTCCACGGGCGTGGCAAGCAACTGCTTCATGCGTTCGGCATTCAGGTAAGCCGGGCTCAGGGGGTCGTCCTGAAAATGATCCAGAAATTGCCGCACCTCGGCGATGCCCTCGTCGATGGATAAGGCGCATTGAAAGCCCAGCCGCTCACGGATTTTTCCAAACCGCACCCGGTAACTACGCAGGTCGTCATCGTCTACGGGCGTGTCGACCGCCACATCCCCGGCCGCTTTCGCCACATAGGCTGCCAACTCGAAAATCTGCCAGTTCTGCTCATCGGACCCGATGTTGAACACCTCGCCGGCCACGGCGGCGCTGGGGGCGGTCAAGAGGTGCACGAACGCGCGCGCCGCATCTTGCACGTGTACAAAAGGACGCCACTGCCGCCCCCCACCGCGTACCTCGATACGGCCGAGGCGCGTGGCACGGGCGACCATCTGGTTGACGGCAAGGTCGAAGCGCATACGCGGGGAGACGCCGTACATGGTGGCCGTGCGCGCAATGACCGGCTCAAAGCCGCCGCCGGCCATGTCGAGCAGGACTGACTCGGCGGCGTGTTTGCTTACGCCGAATGGCGAGACGGGGTGCACGGGGCTTTCTTCGTCGAGGAAGTC
This sequence comes from uncultured Nitrospirales bacterium, assembly GCA_964569295.1. Lineage (GTDB taxonomy): Bacteria > Hydrogenedentota > Hydrogenedentia > Hydrogenedentales > JAGMZX01 > CAZMVU01. Next base: position 99,664 of record CAZMVU010000001.1, on the reverse strand, counting down.
GATCACGCCGCGGCCGTAGACATTGCACGATGAGGCGAATACAAACCGGTCAATGCTGTGTTGCGCCGCTTGGCGCGCCAACTCGATGCTGCTCTCGACGTTGACATCGTGCGCCATATCTTCGTTGAGGGCGCACGAGGGATCGTTCGACAAGCTGGCCAGGTGCGCGACGGCATCGATGCCATCGAGCAGGGCGGGCGCTTCTTGCAGGCGGCGCACATCGCCTGTGACCACTTCGCAGTTCGGGTGGTTGCGCACCGCCTTCACGGCTTCGGGATCGAAACAGAACCGGTCGAACACGCGCACCGCATGGCCTGCTTCCAACAATTGCCGGCTGAGTTGGCATCCCAAATAGCCCCCGCCGCCAGTAACTAAAACGCGCATGTCGGTTCCGTTCGTGGTTGCGCCGTCCCGGGGTGGGGACGTCTTCTTGCCATTTTCCGGCACATCGCCTGGATGCGCCGGCGGGCGTTATAGTACCGGGTACAGCGGCGTACTGCCAAGAACCCCTGTCGAAAAGATATAGTGCGCGCCGTGACAGGGAACGCTGTGCAGGTGGTATATACCTGCCCCGTGCATAGGCACACATGGGGCATGTCCCCGTGGCGTCGTTATCGCCGTCACTGCATGAACGGCGCCCCCGGGCTGGCCTCAGGAGGCTCGTTGACCGGATGGGCGCATGAACCCATTTCCTTTGGGCAGGGTACAATTCATATACTTGGCAGCGAACGGGATCACAACGACACGGAGCGCGTGGCCAGTCATGCAGATGGAGTTCGAAGGGCCGCCAAAGGCGCCGGAAAAAGGCGAATCAGCGGGGCTGAGGCAACACATGCCCGCGGCAGACGAGAAGGCAGAATTGTTGACAAAGGCCGAAGCCCTTCGCGCGGAGCTTAGCGAACGCGCGGGGGAGACCATTTGTCTGCATCTGACCGATAACCGGTCGCGAATGCTCAGCCTGCGGCCCGATCCGGCGGGCCGCTATTTAAGCCTGCGCCTGCACCACATGTTCCTTGATGCGTCCGACCCCGTACGCGCGGCCTTGGCCACCTGGATGCAAAACCCGAAGGATGGAGCAGCAGGCAAGATTATCGACGCGTTTGTGAGTACGCACAAGGACCGCATTCGCTCGAAACCTTCGCGTTCGATACGGGTGCGCACGAAGGGCCGGCACTTTGACCTGAAAGCGCTGTATGCAACGGTCAACGCCCGCTTTTTTAACAATGCCGTCGAAGCACACATAACCTGGGGACGCATGCCCACACGCCGCGTACGGCGCAGCATCCGCTTCGGGAGCTATAGCCGCGAACAGCGGCTTATCCGGATTCATCCGTTGCTGGACCAGGAATTCGTGCCTCAGTACATTGTGCGCTATATTGTCTTTCACGAAATGCTTCACGCCATGCTAGGGGTCGAGGAGAGCCCGAACGGGCGCCGGCGCCTGCACCCGCCGCAGTTCCGGGAAATGGAGCGGGCCTACCCGGATTATGAGCGGGCCGCGGCATGGATTGGTACGCCGGCAAACCTGCGCCGCCTGTTGCGCCGCCATGAGTGAGCGGAACCGGCGGGCAGAACCCGGCTTCTGGGCGCGGCAGATCCGGTGGCTGCTCATGCTGTTGGCGGCTCTGGCGGGGTTCCTGGTGAGCATGGGGGTGTCATTTTGGGGTGTACAATACATGCTGTCCTATGAACAACAGACTATACCGCCCGATGCCGACAGCCGGGCGCACGGCGAAACGTTGTGCGCGTTGGCCAATGACCTCGTTGACCTTGCGCAACAGTACCGCGACCACGTCCCCCAAGGCACACATCGGCTACGGCCACAGACCGCGCGGTGGTTCGCCCAGGATTTCGTGCCGCGTGTGAATCATTACAAGCTGCGTCTGAGCGAAGGGTTTGATGTACTCGCGCTGCCGGCAAAGCCGTTGCGTGCGTTGCGCTTGGGTGCGCAGGCCCTGCAGGCGGCGGCAAATGCGCCGGCCGCGCCGGAACGGGGCCGCACGGCACTGCGCGCGGTGGAAGATGCCGTGGTTTCGGTGTCGCACTGGATACGAGAAGCCGGGGTGGCGCGCTACCTGCGCACACCGTTACGGCATTTATAGTTTTCACAGTTTGCGCGGGCCGCGCGGCTTGCGCTGGCGCGGGCTGCGCCGTACAATTCTATCTGGTCCGCCGCATGGGTTTTGCCGGGGGGCCAATGTGATGTTTTCGAGTTTCGCCGGTACCATAACCAGTGTTCCGTCTCGCAGCGTCTTGGGGGCGGGCCAGCCGGAGGGCGCTCAATGCGAGGATTCGCATGGCCACAGTAGAAGAACACACCGACGAGCAACTTATGGAATTGCTCCGTCACGGTTCGGAGGAGGCGTTGGCGGGGTTGGTGCGGCGATACCAGAACGATGTCTTTCGGTTTTGCCTGCATTACTTGAAAAACGTGGAGCTCGCTCGCGAAGCGGCTCAGGAGACGTTTCTGCGGATTTACGTGGCGCGGGACCGCTTCGATGTGACGCGCCGTTTTAAGCCGTGGATGTTGTGCATCGCACGCAACCTGTGCCTGAATGAGCTGAAGCGGAAGCGGCCTGTCTCTATGGAGACCCTGGAGGAGTACGCCAGCAGCGCCCGGGAAGAATCGGGGGCGGTGCTCGAATCGCCGACGGACGGCCCGCTCGAATTGGTAATGGAGAACGAGCGGCACCGGTTGCTCATGGTGGCCCTCGAAACGCTGCCGGAAAAGGCCCAAGAGGTCGTGAAGCTGCGTTATTTCGAGCGCATGTCGGCGCGTGAGATCGCAGAGATCGTAGACAGTACAGAAGGAGCGATCCGAACACGATTGCACCGCATCCTTCGGCAACTGCGTGATAAATGCACGCACATCAAAGAGAGCACGTGAACAGACTACACGACAGACACCGGGAAGCCCTCGCGGCGCTGCTGGGTGGTGGACTGAATGTGGCGGCGGTGGCCGCGCACGAAGCGTGCTTGCGTGAGGATGAGGAAGCGTGGGCCACCTATACAGCATTGTCTGCCGTGGCGGATGAGTTGCAGACCCTGGGCGAGGTGGTGGGGCAGTCGCTGACGGACAAAGCCCTGGTGGATGATGGAGAAACGTTGCCGCACGCCGCAACAAGCGATTACGTGGAGGACATCCTGACGGCCACGGCGCTGGTGGATCTGGGGGCAAAGACCGGGGCCGCGACCCCCGAAGTCGATCTCGTTTCGGATGTGCTCACGGCCACGGCGCTCTCGGAAGCCGGGGATGCCGCGCGGGCATGCGCGCCGGCCGTGGATCTCGTGGATGACGTTTTGCTTCAGGCACGCCGCGCCGGACTCGGCGGCAAGCGCAACGTAGTGAAACTTGAAGGCCGGGCGCCTGCAAAAGCGGCACCGCGCCGCCAACGAACCATCGCGGGACTGTGGATAGCAGCGGCGGCATGTCTCGTGCTCGGGGTATCGGCAGTGTTTTGGGGTGTGTCTGCCGCGATGAGGGACACGCCGAAGCAGTTGGCCAAACAGGATGACACCCCGGACATTGAAGGGGCCACCGTTGATCAGGCGCCGCCGGAGGATTTCACCAGGGACCTCAACACGTCCGGGAATGTCGCCCCCATCACCAGGGCCCAAGGCCCGCGCGTCAACGAAGAAGCGGCGTCCGCGCGCGATAAAGCGGCATTCAGGAAGGATGAGGAACTGACGCTCGGGGATGTGTTGCAAGCGCGCCAAGATGCGTTGTACGGCGAGGAAAGTGACCGTGATCTTCTGGCCAGTATCGCCAGCCTGACGCCCGAGGAGGCCTGGGCACTCATTAACAGCGGCGACCTCTCACGCGAAGAACTGCTGGGTGCGGTGTTGTTTCTTCCCCCCAGCGATGCGGTGGATGTGTTGATGCGTGAGGCTGGACGTCACCCCGAAGACCCGTATCTGCGCTTTGCGCTCGCCAAAAGTATGGGCGCCCTGGAAGATACCGAACGCGCAATGATGCAATTGGCGGCGATGCGTCAGGCCGACGCGTACAACGGGCTGCCCTATTATATGGAAGCACAGATACATCTGCGCGAGGGCGACATGGCGAATGCATTGGATGCGCTGCAACACGCCATGGAGTACGAGGAGAGCTATGCCTACGCGGGAACGACGGCGCGCGGACGGGAAGCGGCCCTGGCGGCAGCGGGGATGAATGAAGAAAGCGCGCAAATGCTGGCGGCGATAACCGCTGGCGCCATGGAGTATGAATACATGCGTGATTTGCGCGCGAGCCTGCTGGTGCAGGGTGATTACTACGCTTCCCGGGGCGACTACGATGCCGCCGACACGATCTACAATGCGGTAAGGAAGATGGGGGAACAGGTGGAGGCGGGGGCGGGCTACTTCAACGAGGCCATCGCAGGCTTGGAAACGCAGGAGGCGGCGTTGCGGCGGCAGCGTAACCTCGCGGAACTCTGGCGGGGCTCGGAGACGGTAGAAGCTGTCACCCAGAGTTTGAACCTTCTTGGCCAAGCTTGGCGTAAGCTGGAACGCTACGTCGAACGTTACAACGAGGCCTTTCTTTCGGCAAGCCATGATTTTCTGAACAACCTGGCCGACGTGGCGCTCCATTATGGCGATTTAAGCGAGACCACCGATGACATGATCTCGGCGGTGCTCGGCAACGACTGAGCCCCAACTCCCATCACGGGCGTCAATTTGTCATGAGCGCGCAGTTCCGCGATAGCGCCGGGGGCTTCACGAAAGCGGTAGCCGCAGTTCCAGTTGTAGACCACCACCATACGGCAGTCGCGATAGGACAGCGTACGCGCGAAATGGTTCCGCCATCCCTTCGCAACGGGGGCCCCCCACATAGACCCGGTGTTGTGCGCCTTACCAATAGCTATATACGTTATATATGCCCAAGAGCTAGGCCCCACGTATCCTCACAATGGAAATGGGGCATAAGAATTTCCGTATTTCTTGAGCCGTTTGCCGTGAGCCGTTTTCCCTGCGTCATAGAACGCCCCGGTATCAGCGCGGGTAGCGGTTCTGGCCCACCCGCTGTCTCTATGTGTCACGATGTATGCATGGCTATCCCCATCGCACGCTGGTATTCGCTATCACGCAACAGATTGGCAAAATGAGTGCGCCGCGTTGCGCCATACGGCTAAAGAATTACGATTTTCCAGGGTACAGCGAGGTGCTGCGCGGCCAATGTTCCACAGGCCGCGCAGGATTCGTTATGCTGGGTACAACCCCAAATTGCAAACCGGGAGTATCGTATGAAGTCACTGGACGATCTTGCCCACACCTTACGCAGAATCGACCGAAACAGCTACAAGGCCTACAAGGACATCGGCGGCGCATATGCGGGCGATGGTGTCACGGTATACATCGACCATGTACAGGGCGATCCCTTCGCGGCGCCTTCCAAGGTTCGTGTGCGCGTGCCCATGGATGTGGCGCAGATTCCCGCCGGCGTGCAGTCCAATCCGGTACGGCGGCTGGCGCTGGGCGATTACCTGGGCCGGGCGGTGGCCCGTGCGATTCGCACTGTGGCGCAAGGGGGACGCGGTTCCGGCAAGAGCGGACTCATCACGATTGATGCGGGGCGGCAGGAGGTGTTGGCGCGCACCGCCCTGGTCGTGACGGATGCGTGGGTTGAAGCGCGTTTGCAGGTGGGCCTGCCGGCCGCAGGCCGCCGCGTGTTGGGCCGGCAGGCGGAGGAAATGCTGTGTGCTGAGTTGCCCGAAGTGGCGGCGGCGGGGCTTCATTGGCACAATCTGAAGGAGTCCGCGGTACGGCGGTTCGTGGACTGTGTTGAGAACCAGGAGCACATACGCGGCCAACTGGCGGCAGCGGGATTGGTGGCGTTTGTCGCCGATGGCGCCGTGTTGCCGCGGGAAAGCGGCGCCACGGACCGCCCGATGACGGGGGAGGGGGTAACGCCGTTCCACGCACCCAACACATTGCGTTACACCTTTGAGGCGCCCAATGCGGTCGACGGCGTCAAAACGGTCTGCGGCACGGGTATTCCCAAAGGCGTGACCGTAATCGTGGGCGGGGGCTATCACGGAAAATCCACGCTCTTACAGGCCATCGAACGCGGTGTGTATCCCCATGTGCCGGGCGACGGACGGGAGTATGTCGTGTCTGCGGCGAACGCCGTGAAGATTCGTGCAGAGGATGGGCGGCGCGTCGAGAACGTGGACATCAGCGTGTTTATCGACAACCTGCCGCAGGGCCGCAGCACGGAGCGTTTCCGCACGGACGATGCTTCCGGGAGCACGAGCCAGGCTGCAAACATTGTCGAGGCGGCGGAAATGGGCGCCTCGGTCTTGCTGCTGGACGAGGACACCTCGGCGACGAATTTCATGGTGCGTGATGCGCGTATGCAGGCGCTGGTAAATAAGGATTACGAGCCGATTACGCCGTTTCTCGATCGGGTACGCGCCCTGTATGACGAGCTCGGCGTGTCAACCGTGCTGGTCATGGGCGGCTGCGGCGATTACTTTGATGTGGCGGATACGGTCATCATGATGCGCGATTACATGCCGCAGGATGTGACTGCCGAGGCGCGGGCGGTGGCGCAGCGCTTCGCCAGCCAACGGGCGCATGAGGCGCCGGCGCCGCTCACGGGCGTGCGAAATCGTGTTCCCCAGCCGGAAAGTTTCGACCCGTCGCGGGGGCGTAAAGAGCTGAAGATCGACGCACGGGAGCGCGACGAAATACGCTTCGGATCGGACACCATCGACCTGCGCGGCGTGGAACAGCTGGTGGATCTCAGTCAGACGCGCGCCGTGGGCTGCGCGATTCAACTGGCTGCGGACAGGTTCATGGATGGCAAGACTTCGCTGCGGGAAGTGTTGCACGCGGTAGAACGCTACCTTGATACGGAAGGGCTGGATGCGCTCGACCCGTTTTACCGCCCGGAGCAGCACCCCGGAAATTTCGCGCGCCCGCGCAAGTTCGAGGTGGGCGCGGCTATCAACAGACTGCGCAGTGTGCGTATGCGCCAGAAAGAATAGGCGCTTGTTCGTTTACATGGCCTGCGCAATGGCCTTGGCGGCACGCTGGGCTATGTCGGCAGTGGCCTTGCTCATGGCCTGCGCGAGGGCTCCGGCCTGCGTAGATGCGAGCGGGACTTCGGCGTTGAGGACCTCGCTCCACACGACTTCGCCGCCGCGCCCACCGCGCAACTCGAGGCGCAGAATGAGGCGGCAGGTGGCGGGCGTCGTGGTGCGGTCTTCGGCGAATTCGCGCAGTGTGCCGCTGAGCATGAAATCGGGGGGAGGCATATCGGCGGCATTGCCTACATCGCCAAAGCGGCCCGTAGCGCGCAGGGCATCGGCGAGGGTGCGCGTCACGGTTTGCGCTGGGAGCTCGCTCCATTCCTGGTCTTGACGGTAGCGGAGTTCGTGGGTGTCTGCGCGGTACGCCATGGCTTTTTTATTGTACGGGGCTGCCGCCTCGATAGGCCGGTAACCAAGCGTCGTGTCCGCAGAGGGCGGTGCTTCGGCGGCGACATCCGGCTGGATGAGGAAATAGCGGGTGGGCGTGTACTGCCGGGTGGCGCAACCGGCCAGGAGACCAAAGACAATAACGGTGACGGCGAATAGGCGGGCGTGACGCATAAGAGGTCCCTTTCTTAGCGCGAATCGCGTGGCGCGCCCCGCCCCCGGATGAGCGAGGCGGGGTCTTGTTTCACTTGGGTGGCGAGGTCAGAGACGCCGCGCAGCGCCTCGCGAAGGTCTTCGAGGGTCGAACGCAGGGCATAGCTCACATTGTCCACATCGTGCTCGACGCCGGCGATGGTGTCGTCGAGTCCTGTGGCGGTGGACTTCAATTCTTCGGAAATCTCGGCGATGTTGCGCATGGCGCGGTCGACGTCTGTTTGCATCGTGTCCACGTCGAAAACGGCGAGTTTTTCGCGCATCTCGGTCACCATGTCGTCAGCGTTTCGGGTGAAGGTGCGTATGTCGCCGCTGAGGCCCGAGGCCTCCTCGGTGACATCCGCCATATAGGTATCCGCATTGCCGATGGTCTCCGTGGCGGTATTGAGAAGGCTTTCGGCATTATCCGCGAGTTCCTGGGCGCGATCGAGGAGACTGCTTACCTTGCGCACGAGCCCTTCCTCGCCTTTTTCGCCTTGGAATTGCTTGGTGAAAGTTTGCGCGAATTTATTCACGGTGGTGAGCACTTCTTCTGCCTGTGTGCCGATGGCCGTGAGGGCGGAAGCGCGCGCTTGAATGGTGCTGTTGGGCGGCAGCTCACCCCGATCCGGATCGCCGCCGCTCAACGAAACGGCCATGGTACCCGCAGCAAAGCTGTAGATAACGAGTTCGGCCTTCACGCCGCGGTAGAGCGTGGCCTTCTCGGGATCGACGTTGATCTTGACAACCACCTCGTTCTTCGGGTTAACGGCGATGGCGGTCACCTTGCCAACGGGGACGCCCTGGTACTGCACGGGCGCGCCCTCGTAGAGGCCACTGACGGAGCCGGGGAAGCGGATGCTGTGGGAAACGCCCGTTGCTTCGATAAAACCGGCTATGATGGTTACGATAGTGACCAGCAAGACGAAACACACGGTGAGGAAAACGCCCACTTTGATTTTCTGTTTTCGGGTCGCCACGGGGATCTTTCCTTATGAAATGTTGCGCTGCGCGATGAACACATCCGGCTTGCGTTCGAAAAACTGGCGTACACGTTCGGGCGCGTTGGATTCGGCTTCTTCGAGTGACCCAAGAAATATGGTTTCACCGCGATCCAGCATGAGGATGCGGTCCGCCACGGTGCGTATGCTGTCGAGTTCGTGCGTAACGATGACAAAAGTGATGCCAAGTAGGCGGCGCAGGTTGAGAATCAGTTGGTCGAGCCCGGAAGCCATGATGGGGTCCAGGCCTGCGGAGGGCTCGTCGAAGTAGACGAGGGGCGGATCGAGGGCGATGGCGCGCGCGAGACCGGCGCGCTTGCGCATGCCGCCGGAGAGTTCATCGGGCAGGAGGTGCTGGGCGTCGGAGAGCCCGACGAGACTGAGCTTCATGCGCACGAGGGGATCGATGAATGCCTCGTCCACATTGCCGTATTCGCGCAAGGGCAGGGCCACGTTGTCGCCGACGGTCATGGCGTTCAAGAGGCCGCTGTTCTGGAATGCGATGCCGATGGTGCGTTGCATGCGGGCCATTTCCTCTTCATCCATACTGGCAAGGTCTTCCCCATTGTAAAGGATTTGCCCGGTTGTGGGGGTGAGAAGGCCGCACATCTGTTTGAGCAGGGTGCTTTTGCCGCAGCCGCTGCCGCCGATGATCAGAAAAATCTCGCCCCGGCGCACGTCGAAGGATATATTGTCGAGTACTTTGAAAGTGCCATAGTGCGCGACGAGGTTGCGTACTTCAATGATGTTCTCGGCCATGGTTCCAGCGCGGCCTTTCCTTCGATCGTGTTATGCGAAATAGTAAAAGACCATTGCAAAAATAATGTCGATGCAGATGATCATGAAGATATCCTGCACCACCGAGCGTGTGGTCATGCGCCCTACGCCGCGGGATGCGCCGGTGACGCGGAAACCGTTGTGGCAACCGATCAGCGCGATGGCGATGGCGAACACAAAACACTTCGAGAAGCCCTGCACGAAGTCTTCAATGTACGCCGCGTTCTGGGTTTCGGTAAACCAGACCGAGGGCTGAAAGTCGAGTACGAAGACGCCCCAGAAGGCGCCGCCAAGGACGCCTGCAATGAGGCCGATGACCGTCAAACACGGCATGACGAGCACGAGCGCCAAGAGCTTGGGGGCCACGAGGAACTGAGTGACATTGATTCCCATGCCGCGCAGCGCGTCGATTTCTTCCTGTACCTTCATGGTGGCGATTTCGGCGGTTATGGCGGCGCCGGTGCGCGCGGATACCACGATGGCCGTCATGATCGCGGCGAGTTCACGGGCGAAGGCGATCATGATGAGGTCGGCCACGTAGATCGAGATGCCGAAGGTTTCCACCTGCTTGGCAGAGAGCATGGCGATGATGAGGCCCAAAAGGAAATTCATGAGCGCCACGATACGCACGGCACGCACGCCCATTTCGTAGATCTCGTCGATGAGCATGTTCCAGCGGAAATGCTCGCCCTCGAAGGGCGCCAGGATAGTCCAGTAGATAGCGTCTACGAGAAGCGCAGAGAACTGGCGGCTCTCTGCCAATCCACGCAGCACGAAGTCGCCCAGTTCTTCAAAAGTATTCGGTTCGGCCTTTTTCGGTGGCTGCTTGAATCCAAGCGACGGCTGCACGAGTTCGAGAAACTCTGCGACCTCACCGGTTTGCCCTTCGATGCTGAATGTGGCGCGGCGCTTTTCGGTGAACTCGGACATTTCGATGACCGCGGCGCCACCCCGCGAATCCATGTTTCGGGTCTTGGAAAAATCAAGGATGACCGTTTGGTCTTTGCCGAGTTTGTGCGCCATCAGGTCGCCCAGGAGGGCGCGGCCGGAGTTCTGGTCGAGGGTTTCCGGACAAGCGATGCGCACCTCGCTCATGCGTTCTCCTCCGCAAGGCGCGTGAAGTCGGCTTCGGAAAGCACGGGCACGCCGAACTGTTGTGCTTTCGAGAGCTTGCTCCCGGCATCTTCACCCGCAACAAGGTAGTCCGTATTCTTGCTGACGCTTGAGGTTGGCTTGCCGCCCAGCGCCTTGATGCGCGCGTGGATGCCGTCGCGGGTAAACGCTTGCAGCTTGCCGGTGACCACAAAGGTCTTGCCCTCGAAGGGCCGGGGGCCGCCGCTGGCATGGGCCGGCTGTTCCTGGACCATGTTTACGCCGGCGGCGCGCAGGGCTTGCACCAGATCGCGGTTTTCGGGCGTGTCGAAGAAGTGGCGAACGCTTTCCGCGAGGGTTGCCCCGATCTCGTGGATATTGGCGAGGGTGTCGGTGTCGGCACGCATAAGGCGGTCGATACTGCCGAAGTGTTCGGCGAGCAATTCCGCTACATGGCTGCCCACATGCCGAATGCCGAGCGCGAAAAGCAGGCGGCTGAGCGGCCGCGACTTGCTCGCTTCAATGGCAGCGACGAGGTTGTTGGCGGATTTGTCGGCCATGCGATCGAGGCTCGCCAAGGTCTTGGCGTCCAGGTGGTAGAAGTCCGCCGGGGTTTTCACGAGGCCGCGGTCCACCAGTTGTTCGACCACGGCCGGGCCCATGCCTTCGATGTCCATGGCCTTACGGCTGGCGAAATGCTCCAGGCGCTCTTTGACCTGGGCCGGACACGACAGGTTGAGGCACCGCAGAACGACGCCATCGGGGTCTTTATGCACCGGGGCGTGGCATGCCGGGCATTGCGTGGGGAGGGAGAAGGGCTGGGCATCTTGCTCGCGCGCTTCGGGGATGTAACGGAGGACCTGGGGGATAATCTCGCCGGCTTTCTGCACTTCCACGAGGTCCCCTTCGCGAATGTCTTTCTTGGCCAGATCCTCAAAGTTGTGCAGGGTGGCCCGTTGCACCACGGAGCCCGCGATTTCCACAGGCTGCATGTAGGCGACGGGGGTAAGCGCGCCGCTCTTGCCGACTTGCACCCGGATTTCCTCGACGCGCGTGCGCGCGACCTCGGCCGGGTACTTATAGGCGATAGCCCAGCGGGGCGCCTTCGATGTGGCGCCCAGGCGTTCGCGGTGTGCTGCGCTGTCGACCTTAACCACGATACCGTCAATGGGGTAGTCGAGGGTGTGGCGTTTCTCGGCCCAGGCATCGCAAAAGGCGATAACCTCCTCGATGGTGGTGCAGTAGGCGTGATCGGGGTTCACGGGGAGCTTCCATGCGGCCAGATCGGCCAGGGACTGCCTGTGGCTGGTAACCGGGTAACCGTCGCCGGGGACAACCTCGTAGACATAGCACTCGAGGCGGCGCCGGGCAACCTGCTTCGGGTCCAGAAGTTTCAAGGTGCCGGCGGTGAGGTTGCGCGGGTTGCGATACAAGGCTTCACCACGTTCCGCGCGCTCGGCATTGATCCGGTCGAGCTCCTGTGCGCGCATGAAAATCTCACCGCGCACCTCGAGCAGTTCGGGCGCTTCCCCCTCAAGATGCAGGGGCAGCGTGCGGATGGTTCGCACGTTGTTCGTGACGTCGTCGCCCTGGAAGCCGTCGCCCCGCGTAACCGCACGGGCGAACACGCCGGCTTCATACCGCAGCGACATGGCGACTCCGTCAATCTTGAGTTCGGCCACATAGGCCGGTGTTTCGCCGCCAAGCCCCTTGCGTACGCGCGTGTCGAATGCGCGCAGTTCTGCCTGGTTGTACGTGTTGTCGATGGAGCGCATGGGCACCCGGTGCGTGACTGTTTCGAAGCCTTCGATGGGCGCGCCCCCCACACGCTGGGTGGGAGAGCCGGGGGTGCGCAGGGCCGGGTAGCGCGCTTCGAGGTCGATGAGTTCGCGCAGCAGGGTGTCGTATTCGAAGTCGCTCACTTCCGGCGCGGCATCAACATAATAGCGTTGGTTGTGATGCTCGATCTGGCGGCTCAGATCGGCATGTCGCGTGCGCGCTTTTTTCGGAATCTGTTGTTCATTAGCTGCCATAACCTCGGCATTATAGCGAACGTGTGGTTGTGTGGCTAGTCGAAGGGGCGGCGCACCTGTCCAGCGGCTTGCGCGCGGCCCGCGCGCCCGATCGGGAACGTTTGACAAGGGAAAGCGCGCACAGGCACTATCGAACGGGCGCAAGGGCATGTTTGGTTTCGGGCATGCCCACACCCCCAGGAGTTCCCCTTGAAGCAGCGTTGCGGTGTGCTTACTATGCTTTTGAGCCCCAGGTATACCGCATTGGTTTGCTGGCTGGGTGCTTCATGATGGTCGTTTACTTGCCGCGCGGCCGAGCCCGGCGTGCAGCGCAGGCCATGCCCTTAAGATGAAGTGGAGCAAAGAAGACGAATGGTCGACCTTTCAAAACTGAAGAGCCTGGCCACGTGGCCGAAATTGCGTGGTGAGATTGAGGAGCAGGTGCGTGCCGTGTTGGGTACGATGCCCAAGAACCGCGCAGAGACCCAGACGAAGACCGTGGACGAGATGGACTACCACGGTTACTCGCGGCGGCGCGTGAACTACTTCATCGAGGGATGGGAACGGGTCTCCGGGTGGCTCTTTATACCCGAAGGTAAGGATGAAGCGCCGGCGCTGCTTTGCTGTCACCAGGAAACGCCCTACGGCAAAGACGAGGCGGCGGGCATGGAGGGCGATCACAGGCTAGCTTTCGCCCAACACTACGCAGAACTGGGCTATGTGACCCTGGCGACGGACACGCTGGGTGTGGGGGAGCGGCGGACAGGGTCGCAGCGTCCCTTCGACATGAAGAACTACACCAAGGAAAACACCAAGCTGTCCGCCGCGGGCAAGATGCTGATGGACCACATGTACGCGCTCGACCTCCTGGACGAACAGCGGCGCGTGGACAGTGCCCGGATTGGCGTGATCGGCCATGGCATCGGCGGTTTCAACGCGCTGCTGCTTGCCGCCTTCGATGAGCGGATCCAGGCATGTGTGGCGAGTTGCGGTTTCACGCGGTTCGCCGCACAAAAAGACCCGGCGGTGTGGCCGCCCATGCCCGAATTGTTGTTAGCGCCCAAGTTGCGCAAGTGCGCGGAGGATGAGGGGATTGGTTTTGACTGGGAGCACCTGCTGGCGCTTGCGGCGCCGAGTCCTACGTTGATAGTGACATCAATGAGCGATACCCCAATGCCTTCACCGCGCTCGTGCGACAAGGCAGTCAAGCACGCGGCCCGGATCTATAAGCTCCTCGGCGCGCCGGGGGCCATCGATCATTTTACCCACCAGGATGGGTACCACACCTTCACCCGGGAAGTTCTCGAGGTGGCGGATGAGTGGTTCGATCGCTGGCTTTAGCGTGTGCGGCATGCCTGGGCTTTGCGGGGATACTTCATAGCGCTGCGGATTAGACGGTGCGCAGCCCGCCGCAGCCAAAGGATGCTGCCGGGGCGCGAATAGACATTCCTTGCCGGATGTTACGTAAAACGGCGGGATGGACCGGGCTTGTCCCGGGGGTACGCGGCCGGTCTGGTTGGACGCAACGCTGCCGGCCGCAACAACAAACGCCGAACACAGGTTCGGGGGATGCACGGATAGCCGGCAAACTGGTGGAGAGACAATGCCCCATGGCGACCGCAGTTAATACCCAGGCCACCAAGCTCATCGAGCAAATTGTGTCCAACATAGAGCAGGTGGTATACGGCAAACACGAGGTAGTTAAGTTGTGCCTCACGGGCTTGCTCGCCCGGGGCCATGTGCTGATCGAGGATGTGCCCGGCATCGGCAAAACGACGATAGCCCAGGCCATTGCGCGCTCGATACAGTGTTCGTTCAGCCGCATGCAGTTCACCAGTGATATGCTGCCGTCGGACATACTCGGCGTATCCATCCTCGAGCCAAAGACCAACGACTTCGAGTTCCGCCCGGGGCCCATTTTCGCGAATGTCGTGCTGGCTGACGAGATCAACCGCACCCCGCCGAAAACGCAGAGTGCACTGCTCGAGGCCATGGGCGAATACCAGGTCTCGGTGGATGGCAAGGCGCATCCGCTCCCGGAGCCATTCATGGTGCTGGCCACGCAGAATCCCGTCGAGTACGAGGGGACCTACATTTTGCCCGAGTCGCAGATGGACCGTTTTATCCTGCGTGTGACCATGGGCTATCCGCCTGCGGATGACGAGTTGCGCATCATGCGGCGGCGTGATCCGCGCAAGGAAATGTCGAAGCTCGAGCCGGTGATTACGGCCGCGGAGTTCATTGCTTTGCAGGACCAGGTTGGTTCGGTGACGGTCGACGACAGCGTGACGCAGTATATGCTTGACATCGTGCAGGCCACGCGGGACCACGAGCATACGCAACTTGGCGCGAGCCCACGCGGGTCGCTCACCTTCTACGAGACTTGCCAGGCCCGCGCGCTTGTGGAGGGACGTGACTATGTAACGCCGGGCGATGTGAAGACCATGGCGGTACCCGTGCTTGGCCACCGGATTCTAGTGAAGACGCGGGGGGCGGATCTCGCAGCGGCGGCGGTCGAGCGTGCACGGGTGCTGGAAGACGTGGTTCGCAATATCCGCGTGCCCGTGTAAGGTGAGGTAGCCCCATGCCTGCCAGATGGTTCAAGGGCCGCAGCACGCGCCGCGCAAAGATGCGCGTCCTGTTTGCCGGCCTGGCCTTTATGTTCATGACGGTGCTGGCCCTGGCGGCAGCGTGGAACACGGGCAACCAGTTACTCTACATCATCTTTGGTACCTTGGTGAGCTTCCAGATCATTTCCTATGTGTGGACGCGCTTTTTCAGCCTGCGCGGTATACTCATGCGGCGCGAATCGCCCCATGCCGTTCACCGGGGTGAGCCGTTTTGGGTACGGGTGCGCCTCGAGAATACCCGCCGCCTGACGCCCGCCTTTGGCATCCACATCGAAAACAGCGAACGGCGTGGACAGGTTACCGGTTTCGTGCGCAGTCTGCCGGCAGGCCGTGCGGCGGAGGTAAATATCCGCGAGGTATTCCCCCGGCGCGGCGTGTATCAGGTGCCACCTTACGATCTGGTGTGCAGCTATCCCTTCGGCCTGCATGAACGCACCTTCCGCCTGCGCGATGATGCCGAGGTACTCGTATACCCGCAGGTCCATTCCGTACGCGCCGCCTCAGTAGCCCAATTCAGCTCGGGGGGACAGATAGCCGCGGCTGCCTCGGGGGACGGTGATGAATTTCACACGCTGCGCGAGTATGTCGTGGGCGATGATCTGCGCCGCATTGCCTGGAAAGTGAGTGCGCGGGTAGGTACGTGGGTGGTGCGTGAGATGACGCGGGAGCGCTCGCGCTACGTCATCTTCGTGCTTGACACACGCGATCGCCCCGATGTGCCCGAGTTTGACGAGCGCTTCGAGGAAGCTATCGAAATCGTGGCTTCGCTTGCGGTGAGTTTGTTGCGCCGCCATTACAACGTGGCATTTCTCGCGCCGGGGACGAAGCTTGAGGGCGGCGAGGGGGTCGCCCATGAAAACCGCCTGCTCGATACCCTGGCCCGGTTGGAGCCCGCCGCGCCCGATACGGACTTCGAACCGGACTATGCGGTGCGCAGCCTTGATGTCCCCTGGGCGAACGCGGTGCACGTCTCCCCCGATCCCAGCGAGTGGGGCGCGCGGCATGGAAGCAGCCGGCGGGTGCTCGATCCGCGGGAGGTGGTGTATGCCTAGGCTTAGGTGGGAATCGCGCAGTTTGCGCCTGGCCACGATTCTGATCGTGCTCGCGGGCTATCTCGCCCTCGTGACGGTGAATGACTACGGCATGGGCCTCTTGGCTGTGCCGCTCCTTTTGTTCGCGCTGATGCCCCTGGGTGAAAGACTGGACCGTTCGTATCCCGTGTATCGGCATATCACCCGTGCGCTCCAGATAGCCTACTTGTTTTTCATCCCCTACACCTATATCACGCTGGGCCAAATTAACGCGCTCGTCGCCCTTGTCATCTTCATACAGGCGCACACACTCCTCCACGTGAAGACGTCGAGGAATTACTACCACCTCTACCTCATGGCCTTCTTTCTCCTGCTTACGGCCGCGGTGCAGGCGCCGGAACCGGAGATCGGCCTGGTGCTGCTCTTGTTTGTCGTGAGCAGTGTGTGGGCACTGGCAGCGCTCCGCCTGGAATTCGAAACTCACCAGCACGCCCAGGCTTCTCTCGCACTGATGCCTGGGGGGGGCGAGAATGGCTTGTTCACCGGAAGCACGGAAGCGGCGGCGCGGCGCCCCGACTGGCATGTGGGCCTGTCCATTGCCGTATTATCAGTGGCCGTACTTCTGTGCAATGCGTTACTCTTCGTCGTGACACCACGCATCGAAGCGGGACTCTTTGGGCGGGACGAATCGCCGGATTTACGCCGGACCGGCCTCACCGATCAGGTGAGCCTGCGTGGCGACGCTTTCATTCAACAGGATCGCACTGCGGTGATGCATGTCGAGTTTCCGGATATCGAAACGGGGTTCTATGGCGGCCGCCAGTACTGGCGCACCACAACCCACAATGAATACCGGAGCGGCGGGTGGCGGCGGCGCGCTTTGAAAGACCACCTCGAACCGACTGCCGAGGCGACGGTTACCCCTTTCCGGCGTGCCAAATTGCGGGATGGCCACTCGCCACCCCAGGAACTGGCGCGGGCACCGGTGGAAGGCCGGCGGACGGTGCGCCAGGAAATCTACATGGATTCCGTGCCCGAACAGGGATTGCCGTGCCTGGACCTGGTGCGCGAGGTGCGCATCGTGGGGGAGCCCAGCGGTATGCGCCTGAGTTGGGATGACCACAACGATTTTACCGTCCTTCTCGAAACGCGCGGTTCCCGGCGGCTTACCTACGAAGTATTCTCCGAGGTGGCTGAGCCCAAGCCGGACGAGCTCCGTAACGCCTCGCACGACTACGAACTCGTGTTGTCCCAGGAGGATTATGACGTACTGACCCAGCACGACCTCGAACCCGCCACCGTGTCTTTGGCCGAAGAAATCATGGCGGGTGCGGACACGGTGTACGAGAAGGTCGAGGCCGTGCGGCAGTGGCTTAGCAGCGATACGTTCCTGTACACGACGGACCTGCCGGCCCTTTCGCCGATACACCCTGTGGACGACTTCGTAACGGAGGTCCGGCGCGGGCATTGTGAGCTATTCGGCAGCGCCTTGGCGCTCATGTTGCGCAGCCAGGGGATTCCCGCGCGTGTGGTGACGGGTTTCCGCGGTGGCGAGTGGGATGAAAGCAGCGGCTCGTACATTGTGCGCGCTTCCGACGCGCATCTTTGGCCCGAGGTCTACTTCCTCGGACATGGTTGGGTCGTAGTCGACCCATCGCCCCGGGTGGATCCCGCACTCTACGGTATGCAGCGTGTCATGAGCACCTTGTCCCGCATCGCCCTCGACATGAAGATGTTCTGGTACCAAAACATCATCGGCTACGAGAGCGGCTTCGAGATTAGCCGCCTGCGCGAGATTGCACTGCGGCTCTTCGGCAGCGGTGACAGGGTGGAAACCGGCAGCGATACGGCGGAACAGCGGGAACTGGTGCGTGGGCTGTCCCGGCGATTACCGGCGATGGTGTTGCTCGGAATGGCGCTCGCCGCTTTTGTCGGGCTCGTGGTATACCTGCGCCGCCGCACGCCCCACCGCCGCTACACCCTCACGGCGGACCAGGCGCGTGCCGTACGCCTTTACCAGTACACTCTGCGAAAACTGGACCAGCGCAGCGCGGGCAGCGGCGCCAAAACCGCAGAGGAAGTGCAGGAGGCGCTCGAGGCGGGGGACGGCTTTACGCTGGCGCCAGCCATGAACGCCCTGCGTATCTACAACGACGTGCGCTTCGGCCACCGGCCCTTGTCACGCGAGGAATACAAGAACCTCGTGCGTCAACTGAAGGGACGGCACATGCACTCAGCGGCCGAGTAGAAGCTGCACGGCGTCGGGTTCCCACTGGGCAACCGCCAGATCGGGCTTGCCGTCCTGGTTGAAGTCTGCCGTACACAAGGCGCGGGGGCGCCCCTCACGAAACGTGTACTCCTCCCGGCTGAATGACTGCGGGCGGTTCACATCCTCGGATGTGTTCACGTAAACCACCACCCGCAACGCGGCAAAGCAGGCAACCGCCAGATCGACGCGGTCATTGCCGGTGAGATCCGCGGCCACCAGATCATGGATACCCTCCTCGAGGACGTCGCGGTGTTCCCCCACCAGCAGTTCCTGCGAAACACTAAAGCGGAATTTGCCGTCGCCGTAGAAGACGGCCACCGAGTCGTCCGTGTGCGAATGGGACACACAAATGTCGGCCTTACCATCCCCATTCACATCAGCGATGCGCAGCGTCGTGGGCAGGCGGCCGCGCGTCGAGAAGCGGGTTTCTTCGGTAAAACGGCCCTCGCCATCGCCCTTCCACAAGGCAACTTCCCCTGTCGCATGAAGCACCACAGCGAGATCGTCGATGCCGTCGCCGTCGAAGTCGTGTACAGCCACATCCCGCGGGCCGCCTTCGCAGGGGATCAGCGTGGGATTGCCGAAATATTCTCCGTCCTCACCGGGAAAGTAGACGAGCACATCGCTCGACCAGCCGGTCGCGATGACATCGCGGTAACCGTCGCCGTCCATGTCACGGATTGCCAATGCGGTAAGGCCGGGCTGGGTAAAGATGGGGAGCCCATCACCGTCCGTGTGCCGGTAATAGTCGAGCCCTTCATCGGGCACGCGAAATCGCAACGTTTCGAAGATGCCCTCAGGCAGGTTACGGTAAAGAGAAAGGTCACGGTTTCGTGCGGCGAGAAAACTGGCCACCACGATGTCCGGCATCTTGATTGCATCGATATTGGCAATAGCGATGCAATAGGGGGCGAAGCCGGTCTTGAGCGAGGGGTGGTGCTTTACGTAGTCGAGGTCGCCTTCGGCGCGCAACATGGATAACTCATCATTGGCCGGCCGCTCCTCATGCCTGTCCACCATGGCGCCGCAATCCGCTGTGATGATTTCGGGCCAGCCGTCCCCGTCGAGATCCGGGGCCACGATATCCCGCGGTTGCGGGCCCACCCGGAACGCCGGCCCGAACTGAAAGGTTTCGGCTGTGGCGCCGGCGCTTCGCATCAGCAATGCCGCGGCACATGAAAGAAAACAGTAACGTAGCAGCATATTCACGGTTCAGAATGCTCCTGAGCAGGGGGATGCACCATAGCCATACCGGTGAGCTGAGCCGCCAGCGTGATAGCGGCCACCAGCGAATGCGCGCGTGCCTGGCCCTGCCAGGCAATGTCGTAGGCGGTGCCATGATCGACCGACGTGCGCACAATAGGGATGCCGAGGGTCACGTTTACTCCCGTATCCATCGCGATGAGCTTCAAGGGAATGTGGCCCTGGTCGTGATAGAGGGCGATGACCACGTCATAGCGGCCCTCGCGCATATGGCGGAAAATGGTATCCGGCGGGATGGGGCCCACGCAGGCGATGCCAGCCTCGCAGCAGGCGGCCACCGCCGGGGCGATAATGTCTATCTCCTCGCGGCCAAAGGCACCGTCTTCTCCCGCATGCGGATTGAGGCCAGCCACGGCCACCCGTGGCGAAGGGATGCCCATGCGCACAAGCGCCGTATGCGCGATATGCACGGATTTCTCGATGCGTGGCCTTGTGACCGCGCGCAGTGCGTTGGCGAGGGCCATGTGCGAAGTGATGTGTACCGCCCGCATGGCGCCGGCGAACAGGCACATACGGTAGTCCGGGCTGTTTGTCATTTCCGCGACCAGTTCGGTATGGCCCGTGTAATGGAAGCCCGCCTGGTAGATGCAGGTCTTGCTGATTGGGCACGTGACCAGACCGTCGACCACGCCGTCGATACTGTCTTGCACGGCCGCCTGAATCCACGACACGGCCGCCGCGCCGGCCGCGGGAACCACCTTGCCGGGTTGCAGTGGCGGCGCGGCGTGGCCGGCGTTGTAGACCGGCTGTCTATTGGCTGGTGCGGCCGCCCCTGCAGAACCCACCGCATGGGGCGTGGGGGCGCCGGGGTAGTTTGTGCAGGCACGGGCAAGCACGTCGCCGCAGCCGTAGACGATTGGTTCACACACGGTGCGCACTTCGGGCCGGGCCAGGGCACGCGCGAGAATCTCGGGGCCGACACCGTTGACATCGCCCATGGTCAGGGCGAGACGTGGCTTTTTCCGTTGGGTCATGGTAAGGTGCGTTCCTTGGGGTATCGTGCGCGAGAGCCGCAGTACTTCGTGGCGGCTCTATGATAAGGAAGTGCAGGGCCGCAGACCAAACGGGAAGATACTCCCCCAGCGGCTGTGTGTAAGCGCCGCAGGGGCCGCTGGTTGGGCCATATCCCCGTCGAAAGACAAGAAGCCGGCACGGCCGGCAAGGAGCCGGATGGTATGGGACATTCACCGCGCGCTGCGCAAGATGCGCTGCGGCATGCGTGGCGCATTCAGGCCGATGCGGCCGCGCTCGGCTTCGATTGGCCGGACGTTTCGGGCGCCCTCGCCAAAGTCACCGAAGAGAATCAGGAACTCGCGGAGGCGCTTGCGGAAGGGGATAAACACCATGCCAGTAAGGAGTTGGGTGATTTGCTCTTCGCGGCGGTGAACGTGGCACGATTCTTGGACGTGGACCCCGATGAAGCGTTGCGTGAAACGTGTGTGCGGTTTTCAGAACGCTTCGCATACGTCAAGAAATCCGTGCATGAGGCGGGCCGTGAGATGCAAAGTTGCTCGCTTGCTGAGCTCGACGCCTTCTGGGAAACAGCGAAAGTCATTGCGAATCAACAGGGTAGTGGGGGGGGTTGACAAGACCGCAGGGCATGGTGCACACTCAGCAACGTCGTCTTCAAAAGCCCCGTAAATAAAGGGCAAAATGGGGGTGGACAAGCTGTGAAGAACCTGTGGATAACCGCATTGACGGGGTGTATTTTACGGGGTTGCACCGGGCGGCGGGATGAACAAATCCGGCACTAGTGGGAGACTGATCTAGCTAACAAGCCGGGGTGACAGGTGGGTTTGCAGGGGACATATTAAAGCAGGGTAAGGCATAAGTGTTTGTATTGGCGCGTGGGGTCGCTGTTTGTCGCTGCGCACTCGGCATACGCAGGCCAGGCCACAAAACGGGAGAAACTGATGCCGCTACGCGATCAAATGAATCCGTGGGAAGCAGCGCAAGAGTACCTGCGCAACGTCGTAGATGATCATTCATACAAGAATTGGTTTAGTCAGACGCAATACCTTTCGATGACCAATGGCCATTTGGTGATCGGTGTTCCGAGTCCTTTTTTTGCCAAATGGCTTCGCGACCACTACCTGGACGCGATTCACAATTCGATGAGCAAGGTGCAGCCGGATTTTACCGGAATTACCTTCAAGCCAATGGCGGCCGAGGCGCCTCCGGCCAATGGCGGGGCCAAGCATTCCCAGGAGAGGGGCCGTGCAGCATCTTCTCCGGCGGGGCCCGCAGTTACAGAGAAGAAAAAGGCGGCGCGAGTAAACCAGCGGTATTCGGGCTTCAACGCACGCTATACCTTCGAGCATTTCGTTATCGGGTCGAGCAACCGTTTTGCGCACGCGGCAGCGCGTGCCGTGGCTGATTCGCCGGGCCACGCGTATAACCCGTTATTTGTCTCGGGAGCCACAGGACTCGGCAAGACCCACCTTATGCAGGCGGTGGGCCAGGAACTGCTGCAGCGCGATCCCAACATGAAGGTCGTGTTCATTTCGAGCGAGCACTTCACGAACCAACTCATCGACAGCATCGCTAAGAAGTCGACCAACCGGTTTCGCGAGAAGTACCGGAAGGTGGATGTGCTTCTCATCGACGATATCCACTTTCTGGCAGGCAAAGAAGCCACCCAGGAAGAGTTCTTCCATACCTTCAATACGCTGTATGACGGACGCAAACAGATCGTGCTATCGAGTGATCGCAGCCCGAAGGAACTCAAGGATATGGAAGAGCGCCTGGTGTCGCGCTTCGAATGGGGACTGGTGACGGATATCACCCCGCCGGACCAGGAGACGCGCGAGGCGATCCTCCAGAATAAGGCGAAGGAGCAAGGGGTGAGCGTGCCGGCGGATGTCATACGTTATATTGCGACCTATGTGACCACGAATATCCGCGAACTCGAGGGGGCGCTGGTCACGCTGCTCGCATACAGCCGGCTCCAGGAGCAGCAGGTAAATTTGCCCATGGCCCAGGAGATCCTGCGCGATCTCATCGGAAGCGAGAAGATCAAACCGGTGAGCATCGAGGGGGTGTTGCGTGTGGTGGCCGATGAATTCGATGTGCGTATCGCTGACTTGCGCGGGCGCAGCCGGCAACGGCATGTGTCGTTTCCCCGGCAACTGTCCATGTTCCTGTGCAAGGAGCTCATACCGCGCCTGTCACTCAAGGACGTGGGGGAAGCCCTGGGCGGCAAGGACCACAGCACTGTGCTTTATTCGTGCGAAAAGATCGCCAAAGACCTTGACAATAAGCAGGACGTGCGCCAAACAGTGGACCGGTTGCGCAAACGCCTGCGGTCGGCTTGAATCCAACGCGCGAATGTAGGACAATCGAAAGCACCATGTGGAATACCCAGCCGCCTTGCGCGTGTTTGAGCGCTTAGGAACATAAGGAGCTTCGGCCAGAACCCCGCGGTCGTACGGGGAGCACGGCCGGAAGAACGTTCCTTCATGAGCAGCGGCGTTAATTGTAATTGTCATCGGGCATGAAGAGTGAAACAGGCCTTTATGGCCATGCCCCGATCCGCCACATGCTCACAAGTCCAAGAAGTGTAAGGAGAAGCATGTAATGGCCATCATGGATGTCGTCCTTTACCCGGATGATCCCCTCACACAAAAAGCCACGCCCATCGAAGATTTCGATCAGGCGCTCGAACGGCTTGTTACGGACATGGCCGAGACGATGGACACCTACGACGGGGTCGGGCTGGCCGGTCCGCAGGTTGGTGTATCGCGCCGCTTGTTGGTCATGCGTGCACCCGGTGCAGAAGCCATTACCTGCCTCATCAACCCGGAGATCATCGCGTCGGAGGGCGCCGAGACCGCCGAGGAAGGCTGCCTGAGCCTGCCCAACCTCTATGTGGAAATCAGTCGTGCCACCCGTATCAAGGTGCGCGCGCAGGATATACACGGCCGCCAGGAAACCTTCGAAGCTGAGGATATGCACGCGCGCATTATTCAGCATGAGGTGGATCACCTCGGGGGAATTGTTATCCTCGACCGGCTCGATTTCCTTACACGCGAAGCCAAGATGCGGGAATGGAACGAGATTCGCCAGCATTTAGCGGCGGGCGCGTGAGCCCCTGTTATCTATCTGCCAGGACTAGCCGGGGGAGTCTGCCATGTTGTTGAATGAGCCGTCAGTCGAACGGCTCGTCGAGGCGTTTCGCCGGCTGCCGGGGATCGGCAAGCGTTCTGCGGAACGGCTCACCTTGCACGTTCTCAGTGCGCCGGCGGAAGATGCGTGCTTTCTCAGCGACGCCCTGCGCGAGGCGCGTACCCGCATCACCACGTGTTCGATTTGCAGCAACCTTACCGAACGCGACCCCTGTGCCATCTGCGCCAACGACAAGCGTGACCATGGTCTTATCTGCGTGGTGGAGCAGCCGGCGGGGGCGTTGGCCATCGAGAAGGGGGGTGGTTTCCGCGGGGTCTACCATGTGTTGCACGGCGTATTGAACCCGCTCGAGGGCATCGGGCCGGAAGAACTGAAGATCGCACGCTTATTTCGGCGGTTGGAAGATGGCGCGGTGCGCGAGGTGGTCATTGCCACAAACACGACCGCCGAGGGGGAAGCCACCGCCTTGTATATTGCGCGGCAGCTTCACGAACACGGGGTGGCCGTGTCGCGCATCGCCCATGGCGTACCCATGGGCGGCGGCCTCGAATACGCCGACGACGCCACCCTGAGCCACGCCATCGAAGGGCGCACACCCCTCTTCTAACCCGTTGTGTCCGGGGGGCGGTCACCCGGCCTACGGCTACGACGCATTGCCTTGTGACAAGAGATTCTGCAAATCTGCGCGGCCGTCCACAAGCGCGAGAATTCCTTGTTTGAAACCCTTGATGGTGAAGTTGCGGGCATACGCCACATCGTCTTCCATGCGTGCGGATTCAGCATCGAAGGTCATCTGCAGACGCGCAAAGAGATCCTCGAGCGCGGGAATGAGGACCGGGTCGATAGGCAGGAAGCCCAGCGCCACGAATACCGCCGATTGATCCTCGGGCGCACTGTGAACCTGCCATTCCCCGGTGAGGTCGCCATTGTCCATGAGAAAGCCCTCGATGCTGCTTTCCGTCATCAGGCGAATAACCGTCTTGAGCTGCTGTTCCTGCGCAGCCATTTCTGGGGTTTCGAACATCCCGAGGTTGGCCATGAGCGTCATGAACGCTTCGCGCTGATTGTCGAAGTAGAGGTTGTACGAGAACTGGTCCAAGTGCTGCAAGGCCAGCGCAACAAGCGGCGCAGCGTCGAGCTGGCCGGCGTTGAGTTGCTTTTCGAGCGCCTCCATCAGCGCGGGCCCCGTGTGGCCGGTAAAGGTCATCTGCAATGGGGAGGGGCTCTCTTCCATACGGCTGGCGGTCAGTTGCGCCGACAGGCTGTAATCGTCCTCGAGATCGAGAACGAGGCGGCAATCGGAGACCAACCGCAGCAGATGCGCGATGGCACGTTCCTGTTGGGTGTTGCGGAAGAGTTCCGTGATGTCCGGGTTATCCTGGCGCGCCAGGGCGCCGGCAAAGTGCAGCAGCTCGCCCTGCCGGTTATCGAGGAGCACCTCGAGCAGATGGCCGCCCTCTATCGCCATGGGCGCGGGAGGCACATTCTCCGGCCAGTATTCCTGAAGAATAGGTTGCACGCCCGTCAACAGCGGAAAGCCCGTTTCCGCCACAAGTATGCCGCGTTCGGGCAGCATGAAGGGCGGGCCGGTATACGTCGTGTCCAAATGCTGGCGGAATTCCTCCGGCCGTTGGGTAAACGCGGCAATGGCGGGGCCGAAGTAGCGTTCGTTGACAAAGAGGGTGGCATCCATCGCCTGGCGTTCCAGGGCGAGACCAATGAGCAGCGCTATCTGGTTGGGGATAGCGTCGACGGCGTAGCGCTTTAACTGGGTCTTGAGATATTCGGGGCCCTCCATGGCCTCGATCTCAGGCAGGACGGTCTGCTCGATCAGGTGGCTGAGCTGGCGTGGTTCCACAGCAGCCACGACCCGGGTGTCGTCCGTGAGGACCTCGTCGTAGGATCGCACGGCGGCCTCATCGAGCCCGAGTTTGGCGCGCAGGTACCAGTAGCCGCCCACGCCGCCCACCACGAGCACGGCCAACAGGAGCAGAACAACGATTATACATCCTCGCTTCACAACATCATCTCCTAAACTGCCTTAGACCCAGGATAACACGCACCGCTCCGCGCGGCGGTAAAGGCACTCACTCCGCAGGTGGTTAGAACAGGGCTGCGTCCCCGGCGAACGCTTACTGCGCTTCCGTGTTTGCGTCAAGCTGCTTGTCGATAACATCCATAATGCCGGTGATCTGGTAGGAAGCCTCGAGTGCGCCGGCTTCCGCGTTCCATTGGGCCTGGCCATCGAGCTCTATGCCAAGCTCGGTCAGTTGCTCGTTGATCATCTGCTTGCCCATACCGTTGAGCAACATGGGCAGGGTGGAGGACAGCATCGGCCCCGGCGATTCGACAGCTTCCAGGATAAGGCGGATATTCAACACGTCTTCCTCGGTGACATCCGCATGCAGGCGCACCACCGCGATGTCCTGCAGCGTTTGCAGGGTAGGACTGAAGAAAGGCTGGCGCGCGAGGACGTCGTAATCGATGCCATTGGCTGCGGAGAATGCGGTCCACAGGGTGAAAAGATCGCCGGAGCGGTTGTCTATAGCCACCTCGAGAAGATGATCACCGGTTATGGCTGGCGCCGGGGTATTATCGGTGCCGGTTGCCCAGTTCTCCGCAAGAACTGCCAGCGCCTCCTCGGGCACGGGCAGGTAGGCCGTGCCCTTGACGACCGACTTATCCACCTGCCGAATAGGCACGTCTTCATCTTCCCAGCGCATGGGCGGGAGCCGGTCCATTACCTTTGATAGGCCGATGCCGGCGGGAAGAAACGTCGCAAAATAGCGCTGATTTACGAAGAATACGAGCTCATATTCGCCATTGGCGGTATCGGTACCGCCCAGGAAGGCGATTTCCGCCGGCACCACGCCTGCGAAATCCTCCTCGATCACGCGCCGCATGTTGCCCGGAATATCCTTGATGGTCTCTCGGGGAACGTAGGATTCGAGGCGATCGGCGATCTGACCAAGTTTCAACACCACCCGGCTGTCGGTGTTCTCGGTCTCATATTCTGCGTGGGACACGATAGGCCCGGGCTCAGGCAAGGGGCGGGGCTCCTGCTGGTCTGTCTCCTCCTGGCGATCGCTCACCCCGGGTATGTTCACATCGTACTGCTTCTGATACCAAAGATAGGTGAAGCCTCCGGCGGCTATGATGATGAGAACCAGTAAAACGGCGATGAGTGCTCTGTTCACGAGAAACACTCCTTATGGGTTCGATGCCTTAGGTTTACGGAAAAGCGTGGCGCTTATCTTAAAGCCATGGGCGGGGTGTGTCAACGGTGCGTGCGCGGTGCAAATCAGTCGTGGCCGAGTGCACGCCGCAGCAACGACTCGAAACCGGTGAGGGCGCCGGCGCCGGTGACGCCGTCGGCCGCCGGCTCAATGGTGTGGGTGAGGCGGAATCCATGGGCGTTGGCCAAGTGGGCTGCTACCGCCACCCCCGCCGCATCGAGTGCATCCAGGGCTTGCGCCCGCACGCCGGCCTCCGTTTCCGGGCGCCAGCCGGCCTCGATGTGCATCTCAAACCGGTCATCGGCCACCAGATCGGCTGTGAAGCGCAACCGGTCCACGGCAGGCCAGAAGTCATGGAGCGCATCGAAAGCCTGCACGCCACGCGCCTGCGGATGGGCCGCCGCGAGTGCTGCATGAAATTCGTCCGCTGTGCCGTCGGCATTGTCCACGAGCAACTCGAAGAAGTGCGTGCCGGTAGCCTTGTCCAGCCGGCGCGTGGGGGCGGGGGAACCGCCCGGGTAGTCCACGACAGACACGCTTCCACCGGCGAGCAGTACATTTTCACGCTGGGGGCGCAGTGCGCCCTCGAACCGGATGGGGCGCAAGTAGCGAAAGAACGGCGAGTTGTTGAGCAGGCGCGCATAGCTCGGGCCGTCTTCGTGCTCTTGGATGAGGAAAGCCACATCAAGTCTCCCGGGGGTGCGCGCCTCGAAAAGAAGGGTGAGTTCCAGCGGCAGGTAGTGCACCCAGTCCACACGCCCGGAGATGGGTTGGGTCGAGCTGAGTTTGGGAATGCCCGGCACCGCTTTGAGGAATCCGGGCGCCTGGCGCGATACATAGCCTTGGACGTGGGCAGGGCAAAACACCGCCTTCATGGCCGTGCGGTGCGACACATAGGGAGCATGCGCCAGCGGTACGGCCTCCGGACGCAACGCGAGCCAGGTAAGCACGGCAGCCGCCACAGCGGCCAGTGCAAGCAGCACGCCGGTGAGAAACGTTATGCGCGGTGCGGGCAGGCGGACCATAGGTGAAATTTCTTTCGGTGGCCGTGTGTTTTTCACGTCGTAAGTGCAACACAACACGTTATGCGTGATATGGACGAGAAAACGCAACCCCGAGCCCCAAAGACAGAAGGTACGCCATGCTATCGAAATACCGCCATTGCCGGCCGAACCAGAGCGTTATCGGTGCGCTCGCCATGATGCTGGCCGTTCTGACTACCAGTGCCGCAGCCGCGGGAGCCCAAGCACAAGAGCGCGCCGACTCCACCAAGGAGTTGCCCTCCTTGCAAGACAAACTCGATGAGCAGCGGGAAGCCTTTACCCAGCAGGCGCCGCCTGAAATGAGGGCCACCTTCGCGCAAGGCATAGACCAGGTGGCGCAGAGCGGTGTGATCGACTCGGCGCTGAAAGAGGGCGACCGCGCGCCGGACTTCACCTTGCCCGCCGACAACGGCGACACGGTGACGCTTCATGAAGCGCTCGAGGCGGGGCCGGTGGTGTTGGTGTGGTATCGCGGCGGCTGGTGCCCATATTGTAACATCGCGCTCCAAGCGCTCGATGATGCCCTGCCGCGTATCCAGGAGGCAGGCGGTTCGCTCCTCGCCATCAGTCCGGAAACCCTGCCGAACGCAGAGAAAACCGGTGAAGAAGGCGCCTTCGAGTTTCCCATCCTGAGCGATGAGGATAACCGGGTGGCACGGAAGTACGGAATCGTATATACCCTGCCGGATCCGGTGGCGCAGGCGTTCAAAGGAAGCGTCGACCTGGAAAAGTTCAACGGCAACAACAAGAACGAGTTGCCGCTGGCCGTGACCTATGTGGTGGACAGCGACCGGACCATCCGCTATGCCTTTATCGAGGCCGACTACAAAAAGCGTGCGGAGCCCGCGGAAATCGTGGGGGCACTCGGGGATCTGAAGAAGGATTAGCCCCGCTTGCTATGGGGGCGCGGTTATCCGGACGCTTCCGGTTCAAGGGGGGGAACTGCCGGGTAGTGCCATACACGACAGCTTGTGCACCAAAAACCAAGAAGTTTCACCCCCCTATTCGCGGCGCGTAGATGGCGGTTGACCCCAACCGGCGCCTGGGGGCTGGGGTCGTGTTTCGGCTCGCGGGGACGCGTGCCCTCGGGGGGAACCGCGCCTTCGGCGATCCGGAAACAGGTAGCGCCCGGGTTCCACCCCGGGCGTCTTTGCTAATCACAAGTCGCTCCGTACCACCAACCACGGAACACACGTTGCCATCCTTGGGTTGTGGGCAAAGCGTACATTAACTACCGCCTCAGCGGGTCGTGCCCCGGCCGCCACCAGATATAGGCATCCACCGGCTGGGCGTGACGGAATCCGAGTTGCTCATACAGGCGGCGGGCGGGGTTGGACCGTGTAACACCCAGTGCCACCTGCGTAAGCCCCTGCTCTGCAAAAGAGGCGGCCAATGCACGCAACAGCCGCGTGGCGATACCCTTGCCGCGCGCCTCAGGGGCGGTGACCACCTGCAACACGAAGCCTGTATTCGGCGCTACTTCACAGCCGAGCACGGCGCCTTCGCAGCGGTCTTTCTGCCAGAGGGCCAACTGGTACTGCGACAATACATTCCCGAAGCTCCCGAGCGCCACGCGTTCGACAAAGCCCAAGGCCCGCCGGCTATCGGTCACCTCGATGTGCAAACGGCTCCCGGGTTCTCCGGCATAGGCATCAAGCAGACATTGGGCTATTGCGTCCCAATGCCTTGGGGAATAGGGCGTGGGTTCCCGCGTGTCGGCCGGGGACTGACCGGCCTGTTGCAGCAGCGCATCCATCGGCGCGATCATGAGTTCGCGGGAAATGTGATCGAATCCGAGCGGCGTCATCGCGGGACCAAGATCCAACGGACAGAACGCCACCACCTCACACAGGATGTGGGAAACGTCTTTGTCCCAGGCATGTTCGAGCGCGGCACGCACCAGGCCGGCCTCGACATGCCGTCCCACATACGGCTTGAGCACGTGTATGAATGGAACTTGCGCGGCGTTGTCGCGTTCCACGGTAAACAGGTAGCCCGCCACCTCGGTTCCTTCCCGGGCGGCCCAGGCACGCACGGACGGGTGCGCGATGGTCGCCTGAAAACGGGATCGGGCGTTCGCGCTATATTGGCGGCCGGCCTCCTCACCATACAGACGTACCAGGCCCGCAGCTATCTCTGCCTCGAAAAGCCCGAAATTCGCCGGTATTGTGGTGAGTGGTTGTACGCGCATGAACATCCCCGTAACGAATAACGCCGGTAGTATAGGCGGGATGTACTCGAGAAACAATGGGGGTGCGGGCTGCCCGCGGCGCGAATGGTACATCGCACGCCATCATATTGGCATGCTTGCCTTTGCCTTTTGCCCTCTGCGGGTGTTATACGAGAGGGACGCGCAGACAGACAACGGACAGAATCGCCGCGCGTGAAGGAGAAACGGCTCATGAGTATCGTCGAATTCCTCGCGAACCCCGCTACCCGCCATGCCATGGTAGTACATGCGCCCATTGTGCTGTGTTTGCTGGGCGTGCCGTTGGTGCTGCTGGCACTCATTCTGCCGCGGCGCCGTAATTTCGCGGTGTGGGCGGTGGTGGTCTATGCGCTTGCCGCGGGTTGCGCATATTTCGCCATGAAAAGCGGTGAAGACGCCATGAATGCGGTGCCAAGCACGATGGCGGCAGAAGTTTGGGATGATATCGAGGCGCACCAAGATCTGGGGGAGGCGGTGTGGATCGCTGCGCTCGTAACGGCCCTGTTGCTGCTTGTGGGCCGGGTATTGCCGATTCCTGCGCAGCGCGAAAAAGGCCAGCCCGTAAGCGGCATGAGCAAGGTGCGTTTCGTAATGGTACTCCTCGCCCTGCTATCAAGTGCGGCTACGGCGGGTATCGCCGGGCTCACGGCCCACCGTGGCGGCGTCCTTGTCTACCTCCACGGCGTCGGCACGGCGCCCGTCATGCAAGCGCAAGACGCCGGGACCACACCCGCCGAAGACGCCGATAGCGAGTTGCCGGAAGGACAAGACACGGTCGGCGCGCTCCCGCAAGCCCCTCCCGCTGAGACGGAGGAAGCTGCGGAACCGGAACCGGCTGCCCCCGCCGAAAGTACGGCTGAAGAAGACGATATGCCCGATGTGGAAGAGGCGGCCCCGATTGAAAGCACGGATGAGGAAGAAACAACGCCCGCCGAGCCGGACACGGATGAAGCGGAAGCGGAGCCTGAAGGGCCTGCCAACACGGAGCAAACGCCTGCCGACGCGGCTGAGGACGCGGAAGCAGCGAACCAGGTTTCCTTCGAAGAGGACATCCAGCCAGTGCTCGCCGAGAATTGCTATGGGTGCCATGAGTCGCCTGATCCCAAGTCTTCGCTAGACCTGACGGACTACGCCCAACTCCGCACGGGCGGGGATAAGGCGGGAGCGCCTGTAGTGCCGGGCAATCCCGGCGGCAGTGCGATTATTCAGTACGTCCAAGGTGATCGGCAGCCGCAAATGCCCTACAGAAAAGATCCGCTCGACGAGGAAACCGTCGATCTGCTGCGTGCCTGGATTGCGCAAGGGGCGCCGCACCCGGATGCACCGGCTGAGGGAGCGGGCACGGAATAAGGGCCATATGCGTTCACATTGGTTCGCATTCGTAGCGCGTCTGCCTCGTTGGGTGGGTGTGGTGCCGGTGCATTCACAAGAAGGGCACGAGCACCAACCCCAGCAGCACCACGAGAAGCGCGAGGAATCCCCAGCCCAGAATACCGCCCCACGGGAAGATTTCATGGAACTGGCGGACTTTCACCACCGTCCGGGGCAGGGTGACGATGTCCATAATCCCGAACTGCTCCGCCTCGCCCACAGCGACCCACAGTTTTCCCGGCGCAGCGTTGGGGTGGTAGGCGACGAGGTAGTAGCGGCCGGCAGTTTCGGCAGTCACTTCCTGCATGGGCCACTGCCACGAGGTGGTCCCGGTGAATTCCTCGTCGAAGAGTACGGGGGCCTCAGCGGTGGCCGGGAAAACCAGCGCGCCATAGTCCTCGGGAATGTCGAAAGGCACATCGGCCGCGGGCAGCCCGGGCCCCACCAGCGCCATGGCGGGGCGGTACTCCGCGAGGCGCGTTATCTCGGGCACGCCCATCTGTAGCTTGAGCAGGTCGCCCGCCGCCGCCTCGAATGTGAGCCAGAGTTCAGGCTGCGATTCGGCGATGCGGTGGTAGGCCACCTGCGACACATCCACGTCATCGACCACAATGGCCGTGTCTATATCGGTGGGCCCGCCATTTATGACGAGGGGCTTGTGGGCCCAGGCGCCGGTCGTGGCCAGTAGGGCGATTGCCGCCCACACGATGTAGCGGGTGTTATGCTGCATGAAAGACCTCCCGGTCGCGTGCGGAAATCCGCTGCGTTCACGGCTTATCCTCCCGACCGAAGCTTCATTTCCTTTTGTACCACGACATCACCCCGGCTCTCTTCTATACCCGCCACCGCAAGTCCGGTTTCTTCATCGAAGCCGGTCACGGCGACCTTGGCGATCGGCCGTTGGCGATAGGCGATAACACGGCCGCCCGCGGTGATGGGTTCCCCTTCTTCGACGACCGCAAACTCCATGCCCTCGCTCACGCCGTGCGCCTTGGTAAGGTTCAGGAGTACCTGGTCCTCCTCGAGCACCGCAGCCACAAGCCCGCGAATCTCCTGTTGCTCACAGAAATCCAGCAGTTTCTCGACAATCCCACGCACCGGCTTCTCGACCTTGCCCGGGGGAAGGCCCTCTTCGTGGTGCAGCACGACCTCGCCAGTCTCGGTGTCGGTAACGCGCACAAACACGAACGGATCGCTGGTGAGGCTGTCAAAATCCACGAACGAGAGGTACCGCGCCACCTTGAATTTGCCGGGCTGGATGGCTGTTTCCGGATCGGCGAGGGCACTCAGTTGCTGTTCCTGGAGAATCAGGTCGAGGTTCTCGCGGTCGACCACGGTGACGTTCGATCGTTCGCGGACAGCCGCGGCGATGGCATGGCGCACAGCGGAGTCGGTGCCGGCGCGGGGAAAGAAGACCGCGGGACCGCGATTACCCGCGAGAAAGGAAACCACCATGGGGCGTGTGGTCCAGTCGTCCCGCGGCTCGTCCTTGGCTTTCTCGGCCCATGCGGCAAGATCGCGAATCTGCTCCTGGATGCGCGCCAGCCGCGCGGAGTCATCGCGGGCCCGAAGCTCGGCCAAGAGCATGCGCACCAATTCATCATCACGGCGGGAAGCGGCCTGCTCGAGCTTGGCCTTCGCCTCTTCCGTCTTGCCTTGGTTGGCCAACACAACGCTCTCGTTGCTTAGCGCTACCACATTGTACGGGTCGAGCTCGACGGCCCGTTCATACTCGGCCATTGCCTTGGTGTCGTCGCCCTTTTCCTGGGCGATGCGCCCGTTGGCATTGGCGGCCTCCGACTGTTTCCAGTCGGCGTTGTCGGCGTATGCGGCGGCCTCTTCAACCACCGTGGCCGCCTCATCAACCTTGCCCTGATTCATGAGGGCCTGGCCCTTGAGGGTCTTCGCATGGGGGTTTTCCGGCGCCGCGTCCGCCAGGGAGACGGCCTCCTCGTATTCCCCGCGTTCGATGGCCACCTTGGCAAGCCCGGCTGGATCATCGAGCGTGGTGAATTCGCCCACTGCGTCCTCGAGCTTCCCTTCCGCCACAAGGATATAGCCCTTCAACTCGCGGACAGCCTTTTCCGGCTCGCCCTCCGAGAGCGCCACATCCGCCACTTCGAGCGCTTCCGTCTTGCGCTTCTGGTACAGGTTCTCCGCGACTTCCTTGAGGAGCATGGCGCTCGTTTCACCACCGCCGCGCAACACCTCCTCGATAACCGGTTTTTCATCGGGACGAACAAAGAGCACGAGGGGGAGCGTCGTAATCTCCTGTACCCACGCCGCCTCGACCGCATCGCGCGAGATGATGTGGTAGCGCAAGTCGAGCTGACGCGCGAACGCCTTTAGTTGCTCGGCGTCCTCCTCGAAGCCCAGCGCGATAATGTCCATCTTGTCCTTGCCGTACCGCAGATCGAGCAGACGCAGCTTTAGGGCAATGTCCTGCCCCGACTGCGGCTCAAAGAAGAAGTACATGGCGAGGTAGGGCTGCTTGCGCGCCATGTTCTCGCACGAATCCACAGCGTCCTCATTGATGTCCGCCGCCTCGATACACGGTGCCGGTTCGCCTTTCGAAAACTGCGCTGTGCCCAGTGGCGCCGCAGCCACGAGCAGCATCGTTATTACAATCCAGTTCAGAGCACGCATGGTTACGTAATCTCCCCACGCCATCGTTTCTCGTGCGCACCATTGCGCAAACCGTTTTACTCACTTCTCCTATATCTTACCACGTAATGCCACGCTATGTGCGAAATACTGCCCATGTCTGCCGGCGCACGGAGAAGTCGGCGCGCAGTACGTTGAGGAGAGATTCGGCGTGCCGCCTCCATGAAAAAGTTGGTCACGAGACGCCGCTGCAGCGACACGCTCAACAACCTTGACGGCCGTGAGAGGGCCGATAAATGTACACGTGTAACTTGGCTGCCACTGCCGCTAGGGCCGCAAGGTGAGGAGGGCGGTATCTTCCATGCCTATCTTTTCAGCGGGCTCGCCGGGATACCAGGTGCTGGTGGCCGATGGGGTGTGCGTGCCGTCTTCGAGCTTGCCGTACCAACTCATGGTTATTTTTTCCGGATGTCCAGGCAGGTCGATGAAGGCCCCGCCTTCGTCGAAGTCTTTTTCGGCGATCACGTTGTCATCCCCATCCTTGATGGTCAGGTGGCCGGGAACACGTGTGCTGTCTTCGGGCAGCTCGCTCTTCTTGTAATTGTAGTTCAACAAGCTCGTGGCATCGGCTGTGGTATATACCTGAACGGCGATGGTGTCTATCCACTTATCCGGCAGCGGGGCGGCCGGCTCGTTCGATGTCCCGCCGTTTGCCGGGGGCGTCTTCTCGCCGAACAAGGCCCCGGCGATCACGGCGGCCACGACGATAAATGCCACGGCCGCGCTCCCAGCGAAGATGGGGATCAGCTTGCTGCGCACGGTGGGGATAGGGCGGGCGGTTGTTTCAGCGCCGGCGGGGGGACCGCCGGGGACGGTGGCCTCGCCCATGCGCCGCGCGTTGGCTTGGGTGCCGTGCGCCGGACGCTGCGCAGCTATGGTAGGGGCATCGCCGTGGGGCGTTGCAGCCGCACCCGGGCCGGGGGTCTGGGCGGTTTCCTCGGCTAAGGCGGCACTGTCGCCGGTGATAACCGTGGCGGCGGTGGATTTCGGCGTGCCTGCTGCTTCCTCGACATCATCGGATGGCGCCACGGCGAGAATAGCCGGGTCCGGTTTCGGCTTCATGCTCTCGTGCAGGGCGGCGGCCAAGGCGTGCCCATCCTGGTAGCGCTCGTCCGGCCGTTTGGACAACGCTTTCATGATAACCTGGCTGAGCGGGCGCGGCACGAGGAAATTGAGTTCGTCCAGCGGCACGGGTTCCGTGCGGATGACATGCTGCATGACCGTGCTGATGGCCTCGCCCGTGAAGGGCTTCTCGCCACTGAGCAGTTCATAGAGAATAATGGCGACACTGAAAAGGTCCGAGCGTCCGTCGACCTGCTGGCCCATGAACTGCTCCGGGCTCATGTAAAAGGGCGTGCCGATGAGCGCACCGTCTTGTGTGAGGGTCGAATCCTGAACATGGGCGATGCCGAAATCCGCCACTTTCAAAGGTGCATTCGACGGCAGGAGGATATTGGCCGGCTTGATGTCGCGATGCACAATGCCGTGTTCATGGGCGCAGGCGAGGGCTTCGCAGATTTTGGCACCCATCTCGACTGTCTCTTGGGGGGCGATCTTGTAGCGCTGCTCGATCAGATCGCGCAGATCACCGCCTTCCAGGTATTCCATCGCGATATAGGCAATCCCGTCTTCCTCGTCCGCGTCGTAGATGGTAATGATGTTTGGGTGGCTGAGACCGCCGGCAGCGCGCGCCTCGCGCAAGAACCGCTCCAGCATTTCGTCGGCATTGGTGGAAGCGTCCATAACATCACGGCGCGCGGTTTTTATGGCGACGCGCCGGTTGATGTTCGGGTCGCGTCCTTCGTACACGATCCCCATGGCGCCTTTGCCAAGTTCGCGAACGATTTCATAGCGTCCGAGCCGTTTTGGCGTTTGATTGTGGCTCACAGCGAGCGGCCCCTGTTGTCGATTATCATTCTTTTGTATCGCTTTGTGTTGTTACTGCGTGCGCTTCTGTCTGGATTCGAGCCTGCGAATCCACTGACGAACCTCCCGCGCATCCGGGGCGTCGCCGCGGTGTGTCAGGTAGGCCTGGAAGGCCTGCACGGCCTGTGCCTCGTTGCCGAGTGCAGCGTGCAGGAGGCCCAGGTTGTAGTGGGCGAGGGCATAGGTGGAGTCGTGCTCGATAGCGTTGCGAAACGCTTCGAGTGCGGCGTTGGTCTTGCCTTGCCGGCGGTAGGCTTCACCAAGATCATTGAAAGATTGGGCGCTTTCGGGTTCGATCTCGAGGGCGTGTTCGAAGGCGCTGGCGGCCTTGTCGAGGCGGTTCTGGGCCAAATACAGCCGTCCCAGGTTCTGGGCGGGCTCGACGGCCTCGGGGCGCAATTGGCGGGCGCGGCGGTAGGCCTTTTCGGCCTGCTCCCATGCACTGTCCCGGGCGAACGCGACCCCAAGGTTGAACCAGGCGCGATAAAAATCGGGCATCAGGGTGATCGCATCCTGGTAGGCGCGGGTTTTCTCCTCGTGGGACCGGGCGGCGACCCCGCGGTTGTAGGCCTCGATGGCGCGCAACTCGCGGGGGGAGATGCCGGCCGCGGGCAGGAGGGTCTCATTGGCCTGCGGGGGCGGCGCGCCGGGCAAGGGGACGCCGAAGGTATCCATGAGCTCCAGGGCGTTGTCGATGCGGTTTACGGCGATAAGCCATTCTTCGTTGCGCAGCTTGCCGATGATCAGGCCGACGAGCACCCCGTTTTCGTCAAAGACCGGACCGCCGCTCGAACCGGGTGCGGCGCGTATGTCGGCGAGCAGCACGGGATAGTCCCGCAGCGTGCTGCGGGTGTTGGCGACCCGCCCGGTGACCGCGGTGAAATCAAGGCTGCGCGGCGCCGCAATGGAGATCAGTGTATCGCCGTTACGCAGTGTATTCGGGTCTCCCACGGTGGGAAACACGTCGAACTCGCCGTGGGCTTGGAGCAGGGCAATCTCGCGTCCCTCATCAACGGCGATCAAATCCAGGGGAGTGGTGCGGCCATCCGAGAAGGTCCCCTCGAATTGCTCGACCCCGTTAATCTGGTGGGCAGTGGTAAGCACATGGCCTTGCGCATTGATGACGCAGCCGCTGCTTTGCACCTCGGCGCCGTTCGATGTGCGTGAGCCGTGAATGACCACGACGCACGGCTCATTGCGCGCGATTACCTCCGCGAGATCCGGTGCGGCTGTCCCCGGCAACGCCAGGAGTGGGCCGAGCAACAACGCTATGCAAGCTAACTGTTTCATGGGCAAGGGGATATCCGGCTTTTTCCACCACGTATAATAGGGTGCACCATTGCCATAGTCAACGGTTTTCTGGGCGGATGGCGCCCGTCTGGCTCGCTTCTTGAATTGGCCGGGCATTGCGAAGATACTGTCGATGCGATTTCTGGCTGGCATTTCGCTGGTCAGGGCAA
The DNA here is from genome assembly GCA_964569295.1 of uncultured Nitrospirales bacterium. GTDB lineage: Bacteria > Hydrogenedentota > Hydrogenedentia > Hydrogenedentales > JAGMZX01 > CAZMVU01. The sequence continues at coordinate 61,942 of CAZMVU010000001.1, read as the reverse complement.
GACGGAGCATGCAGAAGTAGAATGCGCACGCGCGGACGCGCTTTATGTCCCCTGCATACTATTTCTCTTTGCTTCGCCATGACAAGAGAAAGGTTATTCGATGGGCGCCAAGATAAACCGCCGCCGTTTCCTGCAACGCACGGCTTCCTTGTCGGCGGGAGTTGTGGCATTTCCGTACATCATGCCGGCGAAGGCGCTCGGGCGCGGCGGTCACACGGCGCCGAGCAACCGGTTGAACATGGGCTGCATCGGCGTGGGCAGCCAGGGCACAGGCAACATGAAGGGCTTCCTTGGCATTCGGGAGTTCCACGTGGTGGCAGTGTGCGATGTGGACCGGGACCATCGCCAGAACGCGAAGGAGATCGTGGACCGGCGCTATAGCAATACGGATTGCGCGGACTACAACGACTTCCGCGAGCTCCTCGAACACGACGACATTGACGTGGTGTCCATTGCCGTGCCGGACCACTGGCACGCCATCCCCGCCATTGCCGCGGCGAAGAAGGGCTACGATATTTATGCGGAGAAACCGCTTGCATTGACCATCCCCCAGGGCCGGGCCATGTGCGATGCTGTCGAACGCTACGGCACTGTGTGGCAGACAGGGAGCTGGCAGCGGTCGCAGGAGCATTTCCGCCGTGCGTGCGAGGTGGTACGCAGCGGGCTCATCGGCACGGTTGAGCGGGTCGAGGTCGGATTGCCGACGGGGCCCTCGTGCCCGCCGCAGCCGGAGATGCCCATCCCCGAAGGCTTCGACTACGACCTTTGGCTCGGCCCGGCGTTGGCGGCCCCCTATACGGAGAAGCGGTGCCATTGGGACTTCCGGTGGATTCTCGAATATTCGGGCGGGCAACTTACCGACTGGGCGGCCCACCATTGCGACATCGCGAATTGGGGCATGGGCACGGAATACACAGGCCCCACCGCCATTCGCAACGCCCAGGGAAGCTTTCCCACAGACGGCCTGTGGAACGCGGCGACAGACTATGCCTTCGAGGCGGTCTTTGCGCCGGGCGCCAGCCCCGTCGCACCGAAGGGCTTCACGATGCATGTGTCGAACAAGAACCGCGGTGGCGCTACGTTCATCGGCAGTGAGGGGCGTGTGTGGGTTGACCGCAGCGGCTGGGAAACCGAACCGGAAACGCTGCAATCTGCGCCGCCCGGCCGAGACGCCGTCCGGCTGTATGAGAGCAATAACCACGCGCGCAACTGGCTTGACTGCATCCATTCGCGGGCAAAAACGATCACGCCCATCGAAGTGGCCCACCGCGCCATTGCCATCGCGCACCTGGGCAACATCGCCATGTTCCTGCACCGCGACCTCACGTGGGATCCGGCGAAGGAAGTAATCGCCGGCGACGCCGACGCGGCCCGCTTGCTGGACCGCAGTATGCGCGAGCCGTGGCATATCTGAGGGGGGGGGAAGCGCCATGCAATGTACCACACAGGAAACGAACATGATGCGTTTATCATTTCTGCTTATTCTTATTGGGTTGGCGTTTGTTGTGCCAGTAGGCGCACAGAATGCCGCCGAGGCCGCTGTTGATCCATGGGAGGCGCTGGCCGCCTACAACTTCGGCGACAGCCGTGCGCCGCTGACTACGATCGAGGCCGATGTGGCCGCGAGTCTGAACAACCCGGAGAAGCGGGCTGCGATCGCCGGGCGCCTGGCGGGCATGCTCAGCGATGCCGTCTCCCGCGACGCAAAGCGTTTTATCTGCCGTCAGCTTGTGAAGATTGGCAGTGACGAGGAGGTGGCCGCGCTCGCGGCGCTGCTCGAGGATGAAAAGACTACCGGTATGGCGCGCTATGCCCTCGAACGTATCCCGGACGATGCCGCCACGCAGGCGCTCATCGATGCGCTGGACAAGACCGGCGGTGAGGTGCAAGCAGGAATCATCGCCGGGCTTGGCCGCCGGGGCGATAAGGCGGCCGTACCAAAGCTGGCGGAACTGGCGAACAGCGAAGACGACGTTGTTGCTGTCGCGGCCATTTCCGCGCTGGCGGCGGTCGGGTCGGAAGCGGCATTCGATGCGTTGCAAGAAGCGCACACGGACATCTCCGAGGTGCGCATGAACGCCGCCGCCCATGCCTTCCTGCAACTTGCGGAGGTGCGTTTGGAAGCAGGCGATGAGGAAACGGCCGGTAGCGTTTATGTGCGCCTTTATGAAAGCGATTCCGAACCGGCGGTGCGTGCGGCGGCGTTTCTGGCCCTGACGCGCATGGAAAGCGGTGACGTCATGGGCAGGGTGCTGGCGGCGCTCAAGGATGATGATCATGCCGTGGCGCGTGCGGCCGCGCGACTGCTCTATGAGTTACCGGGCGATGAGGTGACCAGGCGATTGGCTGACGCTGTTATCGACATGCCGCCCGGCAGGCAGGCCCCGCTTATTCCGGTGCTGGCGGCGCGCGGGGGGGAAGCGGCACGCAGGGTGGTGGATCTGCTGCTCGACTCGGACGACCCGGCGGTGTGCGCCGCGGCAACGGATGCCATCGCTCAGATTGGCGGGGCGGCTTCGGTCATGCACATGGCATCGCTGGCGGCGGAATGGGGTGGGCGCGAGCGCGTCGCCATTCGCCGGAGTCTGGCTGCGCTGCCGGGCGAAGACGTGGACGCCACGATACTGCGTAATCTCGCCACCGCCGCGCCGCCCGTGCAGGAGGAACTTATCCGTGCGGCAGCAGACCGTGACCTCACGGATGCCGTGCCGCAGCTTATCACGTTCACGCGTGCAGAGAGCGCCGGCGTGCGCGAGCGGGCCTACAAGGCGCTTGGCGTGTTGGCAGACGGTGGCGATATGCCGGAACTGCTGGCGCTGCTGGACGCGGCTCAATATGCGGACGACTTGCCCCTGCTCGAGGCGGCCATCATCGGCGTGGCACAGAAGGGGGATATGGCCCGCGGCTCGGAAGGGCAGTTAATTGCGTTACTCGAGCAAGCCGATGCGCCCGCGGTGAAAGCGGCCATCCTGCGCGTTATGGGCGAACTCAGCGATGCGGATGCCTTTGCCGTTATAAAAGAGCACCTGGGACATCCGGTAAGCGTCGTGCGCATGGCCGCGCTCACGGCGCTCACCAAACTCGACGCACCGGATGTGCGCGCGGAATTGAACCAGGTGTATCGGTCGGCGCAAGATGCCGAGCAGCGTGCGCTCGCCCTCGAAGGCTATGTGCGCCTGTTGGCAAAGCCGGAGGTAACGCCGCCACAAGAGGCGGCCACGCGGTTCAAGGAACTCATCGGCAACGCTACGACTACGGACGAACTCGGGGTGGTGGTGGAGGGGCTTGGCGATTTCCGCCGTGCGGCCGCGCTCGACATGGCTGTCGCGCAACTCGACAACGAGGCGGTGCAGCGCGAGGCGGTCTCGGCTGTGTTTGCCCTTGCACCCGCGCTCATTGGCGCTTTTCCCGATCAGGTCGAGGATGCGCTGACGGAGCTGGTGGCCGTGCGCGACAATGAGGCTGTGCGTGAACGGGCGGCGGGCATACGCAAACTAACCGAGACGGCGGACGATTTCATTACCGCGTGGGTGTATACCGGCCCCTACGCGATACCAGGGAAGGAGCACGACGCGGTGTTCGCGAAGCGCTTCCCGCCAGAGACGGGCGACCCGGCTGTCTGGCGGATATATCCCATTGACACCGTCTCTGATGAACCGTGGAAAGTCGACTTCGAGTCGTTATTTGGCGGTGAGAATTGCTGCGCCTACCTGCGCACCACCGTTGTGGCGCCGGAGGCGATGAAGGCCATGGCCTATGCCGGCAGCGCTGGCGGCATGAAGGTGTGGGTCAATGGCGAAGAAGTGTATGCGGCCAACGTGGAGCGCGGTTTGACCAAGGATAAAGACAAGTTTCCGGTTTCGTTTGCGGCAGGGGAGAACACGGTCTTGATGAAAGTGGTGCAGGCTGCGGGAGACTGGGCGGCTTGTATGCGCTTCGGTAATGCCGACGGCGCACCGCTGCAACAACTCCGCTATACGGTGGAGTGAACGTCCTTCAGACCCGTTTACGAAAAACGCAGTAAGGAAAAATGGTTCCAGTACCAATTTCCAGAGGAACTTTTTAGGAATCCGCATGCGCTATCTATTTTCCCTGTCGCAGGTCTTCTTGGCGTTACTGGGTATCTCCTCGGGCGCGCGCGCCCATGAAGTGCCCGCGTTGAAGGAGGTCTTCGCGGGCACGTGGCAAATGGGGGTGGCGCTCAACGAGGAGGTGGTCCGGAATGGCGGTGCGGCCATGCATGCCCTCGCCAGCCGGCACTTCGACACGGTGACGCCGGAAAATGAGCTGAAATGGAGCGTAGTGCATCCGGCGGAAGGCCAGTTCAACTTCGCCCCCGCCGATGTCATCGCTGATTTTGTGCGGAAGTACGGCATGAGCATGACTGGCCACGCGTTCATCTGGCACACGATGGCCGTAGATTGGGTCTTCGAGGACGCCGACGGTGCGCCCGCTTCGCGCGAATGTGTACTGGCGCGTTTACGCACGCATATGGGCGCCCTCATCGAACGTTATGGCGAGGTAGTCACCGGATGGGACGTGGTGAACGAGGCTGTGAGCGAGGAAACCGGCGAGTATCTGCGTGACACCCAGTGGCGCCGCGCATTGGGCGACGACTACGTGGCGGACGTTTTCAAGATGGCGGCCGAACTCGCGCCCGGCGCCAAGCTGTATTACAATGACTACAACCTCGCGAAACCGGAGAAGCGGGAGAAAACGGTGCGCCTCGTGAGCGATTTGCTGGACCGCGGCATACGTGTGGATGCCGTGGGCATGCAGTGCCACGGCGACCTGGGGTATCCCACGGCCGAGAGTGTGGCAAGCAGCATTGAGGCATTTGCGGCATTGGGTGTGCGCGTACATATATCCGAAATGGATCTCAGCTTATACGCCTTCGACGACCACGAAGATCGCTTCCGTACCGGGGCGCCGCGCGGTGTGCTAAAGGAGCAGGCCGACCGCTATGCCGCACTGTTCCGTGTGTTTCTCGCACACCGCGATATTATTGACCGGGTTGCTTTCTGGGGACTCCACGACGGCCAATCCTGGCGCAACTACACGCCGGTGTCCGATCGCCCGGATTACCCACTGCTGTTCGACGCCGAAGGCCGCCCGAAGCCGGCGTTTCACGCGGTGGTGCGGGCAGGCAGAAAGGAACTGCCGTAATACAGCCTGGCTTTCCATGCCAGGTTCTCACGCGCCGGAACCCCGTACTACTCCTTCCACGTAAAACACGCTGTCACGGGGAAATGATCGCTTGGGTAAAGGCCGTCCTCGTTATAGTCGTCCGTGCTGGCGGATTCTGCGGTGATTGGTCCCCGGTGTAGAATCCAATCAATGCGGCGATCACCTTCATGCTTTCCGGCTCGGAACCCGTTGAATGTATTCAGGCCTTCCCCCGTGCGCTTGTCAGCAGCGAGCCAGGCATCGGTGAGGCCGGTTTCTTCTGTAAGTATCGTATAGGGATCGCTCCCTTCTGCGATGGCATTGAAGTCGCCCATAAGAATAAGCGGCACGGTCTCGGGGAGTAGCATCACGTTCTTCCGGATGAGGAGGGCGGCCTTGCGCCGGGCATCGCGCACGCGGTGGTCGAAGTGCGTGTTGAGCAAATAGAAAATCTTGCCCGAAGCCTTCTCTTTGAACAACACCCACGTCACCATACGCCGGTTCGAGTGCCCCCATGTTGCCGAGGCGATCACATTCGGCGTGTCACTGAGCCAGAAGTGGCCGAACTCGACCGGCTCGAGCGTGTCCTTCTTGTACAAGACCGCCATGAATTCGCCGCGGCTGCCACCATCGCGCCCGAGGCCAATCCAGTCGTAGGCGGGCATGGCCCCCAGCAGATCCTTTACCTGCGTGTAGAACGCCTCTTGCAGGCCCACAATGGCCGGGTCGTGTTTCTCAATGACGGTCGTCATCTTCGGCAGGCGCGCGGGCCAGTCGTTTGGCGGGGGCGCATGCAGGTTTTTGATGTTGTAAGACATAACGCACAGGGAGTCCGGCGGATCGGCGTTTTCTGCCGCCTTTTGCAAAGCCTGCGGCGGCCGGGTGATGAGTGCTTCCACGGCGTCCGCAGAGATAACGTTGCAACCGGTAAGAACAAGGACAACGATGCAGAGTATGGCGGCCAGGGTTGGGGGTTGCATGTAAAACCTCCGTTAGATGTTGTGAGCTACACAGGCCTACTTATTGTAACGGCGTTTTGCGCGTGCGTTCAGTTCGTGTTCTCCGCCGGCCAGTGGTGTCAGACGGAATCGGTACGCGTAGTGGTCTTCCGTGAGCAGGTATTCCTTATGCGGGCGCGCGCCCCAACTGTTGTCGCCGCCCACGCCCATCTGTTTATGATCGAGATTGACCGTTACAAAGTCGCGCCGCGGCACCTGGTAATCATGCGTGTTTTCCTCAAGGTCTTCCAGCGCATAGGGCCAGGCGCTTGCATTGATCGTGGGTGCCCCTACCGCGAGCCAGCCGGCGCCGTCGTCGTCCTGGACGGCGAACCAGCGCACGTCCGTGCGGTTCGCGTTTTCCTGCGGGCGGATGTAGTCGTGGATGAACTCCGCGAGGGGCAACGAATAGCGGCCGACGAGCGCGCTCGTTTCGCGGTCCATGTAGCACTCGTGGGGACCGCGGCCCAACCAGGTAATCGTGTCGAGCGCGGCCGGCACACGCATCTGCATGCCCACCCGCGGGATGTTTGGTGTGCGCCTGCCGTTCACGTTGAGTTCCATCTCCACTGCCACATCGCCGTTGCCGTAGACCGTGTAGGTAAGTGTGCCGCTGGTGGTTTCTTCCGGGAATGAAATGGCAAACGCGATGGCAGCCTGGCCGTTTTCTTCGGTAATGCGAGCCGTGTCTACGGTGCGCTTTGCGGCCGCGCTCTTCCAGTAGGCTATGCGCTGGGGCATGTCGTTGCCGCGGTCATTGCTTATGGGCGCGCGCCAGAAATTCGGTTCGAGTGGCGCGGACATGAGTTCCTGGCCACCGAGCGTGTAGCTGCTGAGCACGCCTTTCTCCCGGTCAAACATGGCGGAGAAACCCTCGCCAGTCACCGTGATCGCCTCGGCGGTCTCTGCTACATTAAGCGTGGGCAGCGTGTCCACAGCGGTTTTCATAAGTCCAGGCGCCTTGACGGGCAGCGGCATCTGCTCCCATGCCACGCGGTAGCCGGCCTCGGCCCAAAGTGTGTCCTCTTTCTGGTGGAGAGAGATGGTGAGGAAATGCTCCGCCCCGGGCACGGCATCGATGTCCAGGCAGGGTACTTCAATCACGGTCTCTTCGCCCGATTCTGCCTGGACATCCGGCAGGCCGCCCTCTGCCAGCACCACGCCATCGGCCGCGACCTGCCAGCGTGCCGCAAGATGGCTGAGGTCACGGAAAGCGTATTTGTTGCGCACGCGCACCTTGCCGGCTAGCAGGTCCGCCGGCTCGATATCGACCGGCTCGTAGACTTTGCGCACCTCATGCCAATGCGGCTCGGGCGTGGTATCGGGCCCGACGATGCCGTTCAGGCAGAAGTCCGCGTCGTTCGGTTCATCCCCGTAATCTCCGCCATACGCCCAGAAATGCCCGCCGCTGTCCGGGCGCTCTTTGCGCAGCCCCTGATCCTTGAAGTCCCAGATGCAGCCGCCGATGAAGACCGGGTTCGACTCGATGAGATCCCAGTAATCTTGCAGGTTGCCCACCGAGTTGCCCATGGCGTGCGCGTATTCGCAGAGGAAGAACGGTTTCGTGGGCTCGTTGCGTGCGTAGCGTTCCATCGCCTGAATCGTGTGGTACATCTCGCTGTGGATATCCGCCACGTCATTGTAGCGCTCGTAGTGAATCGGGCGGCCGGGGTCCTGTTCACGGATGGCCGCGGCGGCAGCGTCGAAACACACGCCGCTGCCGCCCTCGTTGCCCAGGGACCACATGATAATGCTGGGCTGATTCTTGTCGCGCTGCACCATGTTGGTCACACGGTCCACATGCGCGTCGGTCCATTCCGGCTTGTTGCCCAGCGTCGTGTCTAGGTTGTATCCCATGCCGTGCGATTCGATGTTCGCCTCATCGATAACATACAGCCCGTAACGGTTGCACAGGGCGTACCACTTCGGATGGTCCGGATAGTGCGAAGTGCGCACCGTGTTGATATTGGCGCGCTTTATGTTCTCGATGTCAGCCACCATTTCCTCTTCGGTGATGGCGCGGCCATTCACCGGGCTGTGCTCATGCCGGTTTACGCCGCGCAGTTTGATGGACCGGCCGTTCACCCAGAGCTGGTTGTCGCGTACCCTGATCTCCCGGAAGCCAAACTCCGTCGAGACCGCCTCGAACACCTTGCCATCCGCATCTTTCAGCGCAAGGACCAGGGTGTAGAGGTTGGGCGTCTCGGCGGACCAGAGCTTGGGTTGTTCCGCATCGAAGCGCAGTTGCGCCGTGGCCGTTCCACCCGGCCCGACTGGCTCGACGCGTAAGCTGCCCCATGCACTACCGGCGAAGGGTCTGCCGTCCGCGTCGTACAGATGCACCGCCAGTTCGGGTGCGGCAGTTTCCGCACTGAGGTTCAGTATGTCCGCTTCAATGTCGAGCGTGGCGTTCTCGTAGTTTTCGTCCAGGCCGCAGTGGGCGGAGAAATCCCGGATGGAAACGGGGGCGGTGCTGTAGAGGTAGACATCGCGGTAGATGCCGCTGAGGCGCCACATATCCTGGTCCTCGAGGTAACTGCCGTCGGACCAGCGGTACACCTCGACGGCCAGCATGTTGTCGCCCGGCTTCAAATACGGCGTGATGTTGAACTCCGCCGGCGTCATGCTGTCCTGGCTGTAGCCCACTTTCTCGCCGTTTACCCATACGTACATGGCGCTCTTTACGCCCGCGAAATGCAGGTAGACCTGCCGCTCGCTCCAGGCGGCCGGCACGGTGAAGGTGCGCCGGTAGGACCCCACCGGGTTGTAATCATGGGGGATGTGCGGCGGGTCGGCCGGAAAGGGGTAGGTGATGTTCGAATAGATGGGGGTGCCGTATCCGTGCATTTGCCAGTTCGCGGGCACGGGTAGCGTGTCCCAGCCGCGTGCGTTGTAGTCCGGTTTGTAGAAGTCCCGAGGCCGATCAGCCGGCGTTCGTACCCAATTGAACTGCCAGTCGCCGTTCAGCGACTGGTGATAGGGCGATACCTCCCACGACGCCGGGTTTGCGGCGGCCGACGATACATCCGGGAAGGGCATGAGTGTGGCGTGGGCGGCTTCTTTGCTCGTGCTGCGGAAAACGGCCGGGTTTTCCCAATCGGGCGGCGCCGCATGGGTTACACCGGCGGTCACATAGGCCAGGCCAGCGAACAACAGAAAAGCGATGGCAAACAACGCGAACACATCATGCATAGGGAATTCTCCTTGTCCAGTGTATCTCAGGACCCGTGCGGTGTTGGACCAGACCGGGACTGAATGGGATTCTGCGTTTGCCGGGGGGGTATGTGCAAGTCCGCATCATCACCCGCCCACCAGCACCGGAAATCTTCGTGGCGTTATACGGGGCATTGGGGCATAATGGCGAACGGGGGAGGGATGCGGAACGCATCTTCTCCACGCCCGTATGGCCACCTTCACCAATGTTGATCACGCAGGCAACGGCTTCAGTTTCCGCCACGGTGGTTTGTATCAGGTGCCCTGCGGCGTGAAGACGCCGGGCGAGGCTGGTAAAGAACAACGCCAGCAGTAACGCCATGCCGCTTGGGAGCCGCGCCCTTGATGGGAAAACACGGTCCAGCGCCTTTCCTTGAAATGGCGTAAAAGCCGCGCTTCTTAGAAGCATGGTTATTCATAGACCGTCAGCCTCCATCATTGGCAATTCCCCGCGCTCCCCCCATTCCATCAATCCCAACTTCATTACACACGCGGATTGCACGCCCGGAAAATCTTTGCAGGCAATCACCTAAATGCTATCACGAAAACAAGTTAGGGGTTTCATCGCGTGCTGGCGGCCTTTCAAGGTTGAACAGCATGGCCCACGGGGCGAGACCGGCGATCACCGGCGATTTGTCGTGGCAGCCTCGCCGTTTCCGGGATCGTCGGGCGGGCCCGGTGGGGTGGCGAGCCAACTGTCCCAGGTTTCGAGGCCGGGCCGCGGCGCGAGGTCATCATCATACAAACCGGTGTTGGCCCATATACGTCCGATATCCCGTGCTTCGGGAGGAAATGCCTCGAGCAGTGCGTCGTAGTCCGCCACCGTGAACCACACGACAAACAACGCGCCGATTTCGCTGGCGGCAGCGAGCATACGGCGGACATAGGCCTGCTGCAAGGCGGGCGTCGCCGTGATATCCAGGCCGAAGGTAGATACCGACACATCCTCCGCCGGCCAGCCTGTCTCCGTGATGGCCACAGGCTTGCCTTGGGCCATCTCGACAGCCTGATACAGCCATCCCGCTTCCATGGTCGCGGGATTCCCCGTGACCGGCGGGCCGAAGTAGACATAGGGATACGCGCTCACACCCAGGAAATCGGCATAGGGCAGCAGGTCGGTCACGGCCTTGCGGGTGGCGCGGGCCGCTTCCGTGTCGGGTTGCTTCAGGGACACGGAAAACCCCGTCATGAGATTAGGGAAGCGTGCCTTTATCCGCGTGTAGACCTCGGCGTTAAAGTCGACATAGAGTTCCCACAGGTCCGGGTTCTGGAAGAAAAGTTCCGTGGCTTCGATACCGTAGTTGAAAAACTTCGGGTCGAATCGGGCAATCATATCATGACAATAGTTGGCATACGCCTTGGCTACATCCTCGACGCCGAAGCCGAATTCGTCCCACGGCGCGGGACGTTCCATGTTTGCCGTTTCCCCGCGGTACTGTGCCATGCCGTCGCGTGCGGCGTTTAGCGAACTCAGCGCCAGGTACGCCGTGTCACCGGAAGCGCGCTGGTTCTGCAACAGACCGAGGAATCCTTCATACTCGCCCGTGTACCCCGACCCGATGAATGCCTCCGGCCACGGGACGCCCTCGTCAATGTGGAAGGAAACCATGTCGCTGTGGGGCCGAAGTAGCGCAAATGTGTCGTCGAAGGCATTGGCGCCGGCCTCGTAGGGCCATTGGGTAAAACTCATGTAGAAGGTGCGCTCGGGATCCTCCGGCGGCGGACATCCGGTAGGCAGCACCATCGCCGCCGGGACGGCCACGCATAAAATCAAGAACAGACGCTTACCGATCATTGAGCTTGCTCCCAGTCGATCATAAACCACGCATCAACCCCACTATAGCACGTTACGGGCGCCGCGCTGGCAATCAGCGCATTGCCCCGCGTTGCGGGCGCAGGGCGGCCGGATCCTGCCGGTAGAACCGCCGCAGAACATCATACAACGCCGGGTGGCGAACCGCGAGCCGCGCCGATGCTTCGAAAAAGGTTTCCGTGGCTACAGCGAAAAACTCCGCTGGGTGTTCCGCGCCATACGGGTCGAGTACCGAGCGCCGCCGCCGCCGGGCATCGCGCTGCAAGCGCTCGAATTCGCGCGCCATGACCTCGGCCCAGTCTCTGCGCAACGCCGCATCGTGTATGTCGGGGTAGCCGTCGGCCACGCCATTCTCCATGTCAATCTGGTGCGCGAACTCATGATACAACACATTGTAGCCGTCTGTACCATGCTTTGCGCCATGAAGCATGCCATCCCACGAGAAGATTACGGCACCGATAGACCACGCCTCACCCACGCGCACCTGATCGCCCTGGATGGGCAGGCGGTCGTCATCGTGCAATTGGTCGCGCACGATGAAGTCCGTGGGATACACGAGCACGGAGTAGAGGCGGGGATAAAAATCGGTATCCCGGCTGAGTTCCAGGATACACGCATGCGCCGCCACCAGCAGCCGGATATCGTCGGTCATCACGAGGCCGGCGCACCCTTCAAAATTCTTCTCCGCGAGAAACACCTGTATGTGGCCCTGGAGCCGCGCCTGTTGTGCTTCCGGCAGGTGGTTATAGTAGGGCACACGCTCCGCAAGAAACCGGGCCCATGCCGCAGGAAAGGGTTTGCCCCGAATGCGCCGCCGGCGGCGCCGTTTGAACCAGCCGAACACCCGCTACGTACCCAGCGCCGCCAGCAGCACGTGCTTAGCCGCCACCGCCTGCGCCTGCGAAGTAAACATTTGGCCCATGCGCGTGCGGCGGCCATCGTAGCAGGACTGGTTGTTCACGGTTACACGGACACCGTGGTTCAGCGCGAACACTCCAAGGCGCCGTATAGCCGCCATGCATCCCACGCCCGAAGCCCCTGAAGGCGCCGGTATCTGCACATTCATAGCCGCTAACCGCATTGTTAACCCCAAGGCGCGCGCACCGCCATCTACGTGTTGTACGGATTATCCGGCGTATTGAACACCGGCACGTCGAACCGGGCGCAATAAGCGCGCCCTGTCCGCTCGCCACACACTTTCAGTTCCCAGTATACCCGGTTCGCTGGGTCGTTTTCCGTGGCGGGCGTATTGTGCGGAATGATGAAGTTTACCGGCGCCGCTACCATGGTGCTGCCGGCTGTATGCAGCTTCTCTTCACCGATGAATGCGCCTGTCGACCACAGGGGCGTCTCCCGCATCTTCCGCACGCCTCCGCGCTGCACGTTCCGCCGCAGCACACACTGGAGGCTTACCGTCACCCCCGCCGCCCGCTCGACAAACCCCGGCAGGTACGCTGTGCCGGCTATCCGCCCCCCCACAATCCCCGGCACGGTGTCCAGCCTGAGCCTGCTGTCGCCTTGTCTCCGCCAGCGCACGACGGTCAACAGCGCCAGCGCGATGAACACCGCGCCCACCGCCGGCAGCAACGCCACCAACACCCACCACGGCTCACTGCCCAAGCGCGACCATGGTGCAAGCAGACAGGCCAACGCCGCAAGCACATTCCACAGGACCGCCAGCGTCACCGCGGCTATCATCCACTGGCGGTTATTCGTGCACAACAGGCCCGACGCCCAATCGGTACGCCAGCGCCAGGGTTCGTCAGGGTAGCGGCGGCGAAGAAAACGGCGGCTCACCCGCCTCGGCAAGGCAAGAATTTTCGGCATGAGTCCGGCAGCACTTGTGTTCATTGTGGGTACTCCAGGGGTTGTCTCTCCCTATTGCAACACATTTTTCCCCCCGGTTCATCCGTGTTTTGATGTAATTCTTTAGCCGTTTGCCGTGCGCGGTTTTCCGTACCTCATAGCTGCCCCGGTATCGGCGCGGGGAGCGGTTCTGGCTCATCCGTTGTTTCTATAGAGTCACGATGTATGCGCCCTTTGATAGGGGTAGGGAGAGCCGGTTGCCCGGCGCACCCTATCCCTATCAAAGTGCTGCCAACAGCATGGCTATCCCCGTCGTACGCTGGTATTCGCTGTCACGGGACAGATTGGCGAACCAAGTGCGCCCCCTTGCACCATACGGCTAAAGAGTTACGTTTTGAGAAAGACGCCGTTCGGACGCCGCCGATTGGCAAAATAAAGGGACGCGTCCAACAGGGGCACGAGATACACTGTGCCGCTTTTCGCAGTGCCCTTGTATTTCGACGCGCCGTTTTGTCTCGCTATGCCCGCCAGCGTGGCCCGAGATACACGGCCCCGATATGCGCCGCACTATCCAGCAGGATACCCAGTTCCTCCCGGATATCGGGCATAAGCGGGGCGTCCCGCAGCGCTTCCCGCAGCAAATACGCCACGTCCACTATACGCGGGTCATCGCCGAGCCGCGGTGTGCCCGAGACGACCTTGGCCCGAAAATACAGGTTGACCACATGGCGGCTGCCGTCCGGGGCGATGGTGTCGTTCGCGAGGACGAGGTCGCCCGGCGCAATGGTCAGACCCGTTTCCTCGATAAGTTCCCTAACCAAAGCCTCGTGCAGCGACTCGCCATAGTCCACGCCACCGCCCGGCAGCATCCAGTATTCGCGGCCGTCCTTACGGTGTTTCACGAGCAGGACCGCATCGTTCTCGACAACCACCGCCGCCACCCGGATACGCGGCAAGGTCACGGCGTGCCCACTTCGATTCGGGTCATCTGGTGGATGGTGAGGTCGGCCACCAGTTCATCGGCATGGGCTTTGAAGTCCTCGAGGTGCGGCGTGGCCATGTGCTGCTCCCATTCCTCCTTCGACGCCCAACTCTCGTAAAACAGAAAGAAGCCCGGGTCTTCATTGCCCACATGGAGCACGTAGTCCAGGCAGCCCTTGTCCTTCCGCGACGGCCCCACCAGGCTCTCGAGGAGCTTGTGCAATTCCGCTGCCTTGCCCGGCTTGGCTTTGATCTCCGCAACAATCGTCAACATTGGCATGGGGTTCTCCTTCTTCAAATGCAGGTTTTTCTTGAGGGGGCTGCGGGATATCGTCTGGTGGTGGTGCACTTTTTTTCCAAAAAAGAAGTTCCTCCCAGCACCCTCTCTCCATTATACCTCCACCTTGTATTCCGCTACCTGGGCGGCGAGGGCGTTGCCGATGTCGGCCTCCATGAGGATGTCGTTGCCGTCGTAGGTCTGCTCGATCACGCGTCCTTCATCGTGTATGCGCGACACGAGTGCGGCCTCGTGCTGCGGGATGCGCAGGCGCATGCGCCGCCGGGTTGCGGCAAGGCGCTCATCCACGATTTCGAGGAGGCGGTCGAGGCCTTCGCCCGTCTTCGCCGACACCGCCACGGCGGACTCGCGCCGGCTTACGCCCATGCTGCCGCGGTCCTGCCCGGCGACGAGGTCCATCTTGTTGTAGACCTTCACCAGCGGCAACTCGATGGCGCCGATCTCGTCGAGCACCTTGTATACCGCGTCGATGTGCTCGTCCATGGCGGGGTGTGCCGCATCGGCCACGAGGAGCAAGAGGTCCGACTCGCGCACCTGTTCGAGGGTGGCGCGGAAGGCCGCCACGAGGGTGTGCGGCAGTTTGTTGACGAAGCCCACGGTGTCGGCCAGGAGGCACTCGCGCCCGGTGGGCAGGTGCAGCCGGCGCACGCGCGGGTCGAGCGTGGCGAAGAGCTTGTCCTCGACGAGTACGCCCGCGCCCGTGAGCGCATTGAGCAGCGACGACTTGCCGGCGTTGGTGTAGCCCACGAGCGATACCTTGCCGGTGGTGGTACGCTCGCGGTTCTTGCGCTGCACGGCCCGTTGCCGGCGCACCTCCTCGATCTGCCCCTGCAACCGGCGGATGCGCTCGCGGATGCGGCGCCGGTCGACCTCGAGCTTCTGTTCGCCGGGGCCGCGCACGCCGATACCGCCCTGCTGCCGCATGATCGAGCCGCGCCCGGTGAGGCGGGGGAGGATATACTGCAATTGCGCCAGCTCGACTTGCAGCTTGCCTTCGCGGGTGTGTGCGTGCTGCGCGAAGATGTCGAGGATGAGTTGGGTGCGGTCGACGATCTTCAGTTCGAGGGCATCCTCGATATTCGCGCCCTGCTTCGCCGTGAGTTCACTGTCGATAATGACGGCATCCGCCTCGAGGTCCGCCGCCATGGCCTTGATTTCCGCGAGCTTGCCGCGCCCGAAATGCGTGCCGGGGTCCGGCTTCTGGCGCGCCTGCACCACCGAGCCCACCACCTCGGCCCCGGCGGTCCAGGCGAGCTGCGAGAGTTCCGAGAGGGACTCGTCGATCTCGGCGTCGCTGTCCGTGGGTACCGCCAGCCGCGCCAGGATCACCTTTTCGACGATGGGCGGGCGTTGCAGCTCGATGAGCTTGTTTCTGCTTTGTCCGTTATCGCTTGTCATATTCCTTTTCCGGGGTTCTGGTGATAATTTGCCTTGCCCGGGTCTCTTTACATTATCATAGTTGCAGTGGTCATTGGCCGCGATACCCGACAAGTGTCCAAGGTAAACGTACATCCGCACCCACTGGGGGACAAATTATGCGCCTTTTCCAAGCTTTTGCCCTAGGCTTTGCTCTCGTCTGCACGCTGTCCGGCGCTGCCGAAGATGCGGAGGAAAAAGCCGCCATGAGCGACATCGAGGTTCAATACGCCGCCGACGCCTTCGCGCAACAGGTGACCGATGCCGGCGGCCGGGTCGACTTTGCCTTCGGCGACGACCGCCCGTTTCCCGAATGCCACGCCTCGACCATCGTGCAGGCGGCCAATGGCGATATTGTGTGTGCCTGGTTCGGCGGCACGAAAGAAAAGAACAGGGATGTGGGCATCTGGATGAGCCGGTTTCAGGACGATGCCTGGACGGAATCGGAACTCGCCGCCAAGGTACGGATGCAGGCCCATTGGAATCCGGTCCTCTTCCGTGACGCCGAGGACGTGATCTACCTCTTCTTCAAGGTTGGCAAGAATGTGGACTACTGGAGCACGTGGTGGATGCGATCGAAGGACAACGGAGAAACATGGTCCGAGCCGGTTGAACTCGTGCCCGATGACGAAGGGGGCCGGGGACCGGTGAAGAACAAGCCCATCATCTTGTCGGACGGCAGTTGGATCGCCCCGGCATCGCACGAGTTCGATGGGTGGAAACCGTTTGCGGACCGCACGACGGACCGCGGCGGAAGGTGGGTGCGCTCGGCTTACTGGGAAATCGACAGCGAGAATAAGGCGTTGCGCGGTAAGGGCGCCATCCAGCCGACGTTCTGGGAACACCCCGAGGGGCATGTGCATGCGCTTTTGCGGACCGCGAGCGGGCGGGTCTGGCGGGCGGACTCGAAGGACTACGGCGAGAACTGGTCGCCGGTGTACGCCACAGAGTTGCCGAACAACAACTCGGGCCTCGACTTGCTTCGCCTGGAAGACGGCCGCATCTTCCTCGTCTATAACCCCGTGCCCATGAACTGGGGGCCGCGCACGCCGCTGACCTTGGCGGTGTCGAAGGACAACGGCGAAACCTGGGAGAACCTCGCCCACCTCGAGGACGACCCGGACCTCGAAAGCGAATACTCCTACCCCGCCATCGTACGTACGAAAGACGGCATTGCCATCTCCTACACCTGGAACCGCGATAAGGTCCGCTGCTGGCAGATTCCGCTGGCGGCACTGTCGGGAGAATAGAGGCAACCACCGGGAGCGCGGAGATTGCCAAGACGTGGTGTCTGCCTTTCCCGGCGATGAGCAACAAGCAACAAGCCAATGGTTTCGTGTGCGTTCGAAGCGCATAATCCGCAAGGCACGGGGAGACCATGATCCGCATTGGGCTTACCGGAGCCGCCGCGCATGACGGACTTGGTCTCCGCATCCAATGGTTCGCGCCGCAACCACCTGCCGGGCTTTCGCAGTAGGCGCATGTTCTTGTCAGGTGGGAGGGCGCAGTTTTACGGGCGTACAGGCAACAGCATGGATGGTTCCCACCGCAACACCTGCGACGGCGTCGCGAGCCCGTTGCCGGTGTCAATCGATCAGCTCGAGGCGTTGATTCACGTGGGGCGTGTGCCGGATGCCTGCCCCTACCTCGATGATCGCGTTGCTACGTTCGACTTTGCCTACGGACATTTGGGGCCCGCTGTTTACGAAGCGCTGCTCGCGCGGGGCTACCGCCGGAATGGCGAGTATATTTACAAACCGGTATGCCGCAAGTGTGATGAATGCCGGACCCTGCGCGTGATCGTGCCCGAGTTTCGCATGAGCAAGAGCCAGCGCCGCACCCGCAACCGCGGCATGCGCCGCTTTCACGTGGAGATTGGCAAGCCCGCCGTTTCCGACGAGAAAGTGCGGCTGTACGGCGCGTATCTGCGCTATCAGCATGGGGATTCTGATAACGATCTCGACCGCGCGGGTTACGAGCGGTTTCTCGTGGACACGTGCCTGGGCGGGGCCACGCTGGAATTGTGCGTGTACGACAAGGATCATCTCGCTGGCGTGGGGGTGGTGGACCGCCTCGAAAACGCCCTGTCATCCGTCTATTTCTACTTCGACCCCGCCTGCGCCGCCAGCAGCCCGGGCGTTTTTTCCGCCCTCTATGAAATCGCACTGGCACGCGAATGGGGCCTGCGCTACTACTACCTCGGCTACTACATCGCCGCGTGCCCAAGCATGGCCTACAAGGACCATTACCGGCCATGCGAAGTGCGCCGGCCGGACGCTACCTGGGAACGGCGGGCGTAGCCGGGAATTGCTGCTGGAGACCGTGCGCGGCCCGGGCCGGACCGGACCGCTCAGCCGTGTACGAGGGCGACATGCTCCACGGCCGCCGGCAGGTCGGCGAGTCTGGTGACCGCTGCGTCGGGATGAACCAAACGGTGATTGCCCCGGCCGCGGGCGGGGGCCCGGCGCAGGCTCTCGATGTAGGCCCGCTCGGCCTCGTCACGCGGATCGAAGCCGTTCTCGCCCGGGTCCATGCGCACCTGTATAGTCCCGAGGCCGAGCGCCTTGGCCGGCGCGATATCGTTATCGATGCGGTCACCGATCATGATCGCCGCCGAGGGCGGACACCCAGCCTGCTCGAGGATGCGCGTGAAGAATGCGGGATCCGGCTTGGCAATGCCCATCTCGGCGCTGATCCCCACAACCTCGAAATGGCGCAGCAAGCCGAGTTCGTCGAGCGCGGCCCGGCAGTTGGCCGGCTGGTTCGCCGCGATCGCCAGGTGGTAGCGGCGCGCCAGCCGGGTGAGCACCTCGCGGACGTCTTTGGCGGGCGTATTGAATGCCTGCCAGTGTTGCGATATGGCTTCGACCACCTCACGATACGCCCGCTCACGCATGGCATCGGCCAAGTGACGGTTCGCCACGCTGAGGTAAGGCGCGGGATCGAGCTTCGTATTGACCAGCGTTTCGCGCTCTCTCATGACCTGCTCGAGGGTGAGGGGGCGGCCGCCGGCGCGCGCAATATCGCACACACGCTGCAGAAAACGCGCGACCCCATAGTCGTCGATAATCAAGACGCTGCCCACATCTATCAACAGCCATTCTACAGACGCCACAAGCATTCCTTTCCGGTTTGGCCGGACGGGCCCGCCGTCGCAGGGAAATGTCCGTCCCATTCTGGATGTTACTTGTACATATAGCAACTTCCGCAACAGAACGCGCATTCTTTGCTTGTGTGCATGAGTTTTGATAACCTGTCCAAGGGCAATAACTTTCAGAGAAAGAGGGCTTGTGTCCAATGGTTGAGCGAGTAGAGATTTTCGACACCACCCTGCGCGATGGTGAACAGTCGCCCGGCGCCAGCATGCACGGCCATGAAAAAATCCGCATGGCGCGCCAACTGGAGCGCTTGGGTGTGAATACCATCGAGGCGGGTTTCCCCATCGCCTCGAACCAGGAATACGATTCTGTCCGGCAGATAGCTACGGAGATACAGGGCTGCCGCGTGGCGGCTCTCGCCCGGGCGATTCCCAAGGATATCGAGCGTGCCGCGAGCGCCCTTGAACCATCAGACAAGCCGACGCTCCATACGTTCATTGCCACGTCTGACATACACCTCGAACACAAATTGCGCCAGACCCGCGAACAGGTGCTCGAGCAGGCGCACGTGGCCGTTAGCCGTGCCAAGGCGCTTGTGCCGCCGCGGGTCGAATTCTCGGCGGAAGACGCGACCCGCTCGGACTGGGATTTTCTGGTGCAAGTCACGCGGGTAGCCATCGAGGCGGGGGCCGATGTCATCAATCTGCCGGACACCGTGGGCTATACCACGCCCAGCGAGATTCGCAACATGTTCGAGCATGTCATCGAACACACCAAAGACGTGCCGGGCGCGGAGAAGGTCCTCTTTTCTTCACATAACCACAACGACCTCGGGCTTGCCGTAGCCAACGCGTTGGCGGCCGTACTCGGCGGCGCGCGGCAGGTCGAGTGTACGGTGAGCGGCATTGGCGAACGGGCGGGCAATACTTCGCTCGAAGAATTCGTCATGGCCATGCACACCCGCAACAATGTGTACCCCTTCGAGGTCGGCATCAACTATCAGGAAATCGTGCCCTCGAGCACGCGCCTTTCGAAGATAACAGGGCTGACCATCCCTTACAACAAGCCGGTGGTCGGCCGCAACGCCTTTGCGCACGAATCCGGCATTCACCAGCACGGGGTCATCGCGAACGCCGCCACCTACGAAATCATGACGCCGGAATTCGTCGGTCTCCGGCGCAACGAACTCGTGCTCGGCAAGCATTCGGGGCGCGCAGGCCTCGCCAAACGTTGCGCGGAGCTTGGCTATCAGCTCACGAAGGAAGACATGGACAAGATCTATGAGCGCTTCCTGGATCTCACGGACAAGAAGAAGGAGGTGTACGACGCCGACCTCATCATGCTGGTGGTGAGCATGTACGACGAGTCGTTACAGGTGTACCACCTCGACAAAGTGCGCACCTCGGGCGGCGACCCCGCCATGGCTTACCTGCAGATGAGCAAAGGCGAGGAAGAAATCATCGAGACAGCCTGGGGTGATGGTCCGGTAGACGCCGCCTTCCGCGCTGTCGAGAAGATCATGGGGGTGAACGGTCACCTCGAGCAGTTCGATATACGCGCGTCCACACCGGGCAAGGAAGCCATGGGCGAGGCGTATGTGGCGGTGGTATTCGATGGCAAGCCCTATCGCGGCAAGGGCGCCTCGACCGACATAGTAGTGGCGGCCGTACAGGCGTATGTCGACGCCGCCAACATGTACCTCGTGCTGAAAGAAAGCCGCGAGCAATCGTCACCGGCCACCGCAGGCTGAAGCAGGCCGGCAAAAGTTCCTGCAAACGGCGTTCTCACCGGCGCCTGCGGGCGGTGTGTGCGCGCAGGCTTTTGAATCACGGCACGCGCCTGTGGTATATAATAAGATTCGATCACTCTATCGCTCACCGCGCTTGGCGTGGTGGGCGGTTTCATGCGTAGCGTCCGGCGCACCCCGGGCGCTGGCTTCGAGCATACAAGGAGAAGTTAGCCGTGAAGAAAGGGATCCATCCCGAGAACTACCGCCCGGTCGTATTCAAGGATGTGGGCGCCGATGTCGCCTGGATTACGAAGTCGACCGTCCAGACCGAGAAGACCATTCAGTGGGAAGACGGCAACGAATACCCGCTGTATACCCTGGACTTGTCAAGCGCTTCGCACCCATTTTATACGGGCAAACAGATGTTTGTCGACAGCGAGGGCCGGGTCGAGCGGTTCCAGCGCAAGTACGCGAACAAGAAGTAAGGCCGCATGGACAAGAGCATGCGGGAAAAACTCGCTGGTATATGCCAGGAGTACGACCGCCTTACCGCGGCCATGTCGACCCAGGAAGTGGCTGCGGATCCGGCCGTGTATCGCGAACACGCGCAACGCCAGGCGGAACTGCACGATATCGTGCAGAGCTTCCGGTGCTATGAAGACGAAGAGCAGCGGCTCGCCGAGGCTGACCGTTTTTTTCAGGACGAAGCCGACCCGGAATTGCGCGAGCTTGCCGCGGAAGAACGCGCAGGGATCGAGGCCACGCTCGCGAAACGTGAACAAGATCTGCGTTTGCTTCTCGTACCGAAGGATCCGAACGACGAAAAGAACACTATCGTCGAGATTCGAGCCGGGACCGGGGGCGAAGAGGCGGCTTTGTTCGCCGCGGACCTCTTCCGCATGTACGCCCGCTTTGCCGAAATCAAGGGCTGGAAAGTCGAGGTATTGAACGCGAACCCCACGGAACTTGGCGGCTTTAAGGAGATATGTTTCCAGATTACCGGCGGGCACGTGTATAGCCACATGAAGTGGGAGGGAGGTGTACACCGGGTGCAGCGTGTGCCCGAAACCGAGACGCAGGGGCGCGTGCACACCTCCGCGGTGACGGTGGCGGTGTTGCCAGAGGCCGACGAGGTGGATGTGGCTGTCGATCCAAACGACCTGCAAATCGATGTGTACCGGTCCTCCGGCCCGGGTGGCCAAAGCGTAAACACTACCGATTCCGCGGTGCGCATTACGCACAAGCCGACCGGTATTGTTGTTTCTATCCAGGACGAGAAGTCCCAGCACAAGAACAAAGCGAAAGCGCTCAAGGTGCTGCGGTCCCGCCTGCTGGCGCGCCGGCAAGAGGAAGATGCCGCGGTCCGGTCCGAGAACCGGCGGAGTCAGGTGGGCTCGGGTGACCGCTCCGAACGCATCCGCACCTACAACTTCCCCCAGAACCGCTTGTCCGATCACCGGATCAACCTGACCCAGTACAACCTGGACCATGTGATGGAAGGCGACCTGCAATCGGTGGTGGATGCGCTGGTTACGGCGGACCGCACCGCCAAACTCAGCGAAACCCTCTGAGTATGCGCTGCCGGCACCCCAGGGTGTGTTTGGCCATATAGCGCTGTTTTGGGGGGACTTTGCGCGCCATGAGTACACGTTCGCGCCGCCTTTGCAGGGACCTCCTATCCCACGACCTGCACATAGACCTTGCGCGTGCGTGGGCCGTCGAACTCGCAAAAGTATAGGCTTTGCCAGGTACCGAGGACCATCCGGCCGTTCTCGACGAGCACTGTCTGGCAAAAGCCGACCATGCTCGCCTTGACATGCGCCGCCGCATTGCCTTCCGCGTGCGCGTAGTGCGCCTTCCACGGCACCGCCCGCTCGAGCGCATCGGCCATGTCCCGCGTCACATCCGGGTCGGCATTCTCGTTGATGGTGAGTCCGGCCGTGGTATGTGGCACGAACACCTGCACAAACCCATCCTGCACGCCCGAATCATCGATTGCCCCCTGCACCTGCCGGTCAATATTGACGAAGGCGGTGTGTTGCGGCGTCTTCACATGCAAGGTCTTCATAACAGGTCCCACCACGGTTTTTCTTGAAGCAAGACCGAAGGAACTTCTTCCTCCAAACATTTCCTCCGGTCCTCACTTTACTTTGTCTCTTCTCAGAATTCCATCTGCTCGAGGTTGCGCAGGCCCAGGTGCATGGGCACGAAGAGCGCAAGCAAGCTGACAAGCGTAATGAACGCGACCGCCCCCGCCAGTGCGTACCAGAACATGATCGGCTCGGTGTACTCCTCGAGTACGCGCCATTGCAGGATAAGCGCTTGCGCAGCTACCACGAGCACAATATACGCCACACTCACCAGCAGATTCAGCGTGCCGCCCATGCCCGACACAATCCGCGCCGGGTTGTCCTCGGCGAAGCTCGGGTACAAGGTGCCCAGTCCGACCGCCAGGCCCGACAGACCAAGGTTCGTCAACACCACGCTGTAGATAGTCAACCCGTAATAGATCGGTTCGAGTTGCAGCATGTAACCGGAGAGCGCCGCGAGGGCCACCGTGAACGGGGATACCGTGAGCACGCTCAACCAGAATTTTTGCCAGGTGAGCTGCTTATAGCTCAGCGGCGCCAGGCCGATGATCCAGAACCGTTTTCCCTCGAGACTCACCTGCGGAAAGATGAACCGGCTCGTGAGTGTCGCCAATATGAGCGACACCGCGCCCACGTTCAAGCATGCGATCCAGCTTCGCCAGAACTCTTCCTCATAATAGCGCGAGGTGTTGCGCAGGTTTGCGAAGTACAGCGCCATAATGCCGAAAAAAATCACGAACTGGGGCCATTGCGTCGGGTCGCGCCAGAACAGCTTCAAGTCTTTGATGATGAGTGCGCGGTACGGGTTTCGCAGCGGTTTCAGCATGCGCTCGACCCACGCAAAAACGCCGCGGCCCTCGCGCTTGATCCGTTGCCGGTTCATGCCGTGCAGGTCCGACCAGCCGGGATAATAGATGCGTTGGGCCGCCTCGCCCGCGAGCCAGGGCAGCATGAGCGCGTTTGCCGACAGCAGCAGGAAAAAGTAGACCCCCTGGCTGACATTCGCCCGGGCCATTGCGGTCACGCCCTGCGCCGCCCAGTAGCTGGGAAGAAACGGCGACTGCAACTGGGCTGTGTAGTCGAGGAAGACCGAGGCGGCGGCCATGTCGTCGTGGATTTCCGTGGTTACCAGCACACCGCGTAAATACCAGAATAGCGCCAGCACGCCCACCACCCCCAGCACCACCATGGTACGCAGCTTCAGGCGCGGGAATATGCGCGTGAGCACCATGGTCACAAAACAGCCTATAGCCGCCGGCACGAGGATATAGGGCAGGTAGAACAGGACTGCCGCCATATAAAACAGGGGAGAGGCCTCGGACTTCACGCCATAGGCCAGTAACAGGGGCGACCCGAGAAACGCAAGGGCCCAGGAACTGAACGTGATGCACTCGAGAAAGCGTGCGTAGAAAAACTGGCGCCAGGAAATGGGGGCGTGCAGCAGGTAGAAGACTTCGTGGGCTTTGTAGAATGTGGAGAACGCCACCAGCGCATTCGAGAAAATGAGCAGCAGAAACACCGACAGCGCGAAGAGGCCGAGCAGGCGGTACATGAGAATATCCGCAAAGGCAAACTCCGTTCCCAGGCTCTTGTCGAAATTCACAATCCACTGGAACCCGGCCGCGAACAGGAAGTACGCGCCCACCCACAGCAACACCGCCGAGACGGTGATAACGGCCACCTTCAGCTTCGACTCATGCCGCACGCTGGCCACCTGGTGCATGCCCATGCGCAGTTTGGCGCGGATGATTGCCCCTACTTGGTTCATGTGCCCAGCTCCGCCTCTTCCTCTTCGGCCTCCGTCTTGGTCAGATCGAGAAATACATCCTCGAGTGAGCCGGGATTTCGGTGCAGTTCCTTTATCTCTGGAACCGTGCCCGTGTAAAGCAGTCTCCCATGGTGGATAATGCCAATGCGATCCGCAATCTCTTCGGCAATGGACAGCGTGTGGGTCGACATAAACACCGTCAAGCCGTTATCCCGGCAGCGGTCCTTCAGAAAGGTTTTCACGAACCGGATATTCTTCGGGTCGAGGCCCACCCATGGCTCGTCGACAATGACGATCTTCGGGTCGTGCAGGAAGCACGAGGCGAACGAAAGTTTCTGCCGCATACCGTGGCTGTAGTCTTCAATCAACTGGTCCGCCACCTTGTCGATCTCGAACATGGCGAGTAACGCTTCGCAATACTTCTGGTAATCGGCCTCGGGTACCTGGTAGAGCCCCGCCACGAACCGCATGAACTCGCGACCCGTCAGTTTATCGTACAGGAACGGCGAATCGGGCACATAGCCCAGCAATCGCTTTGTCGACACAGGATCCACCTGAATGTCATACCCGCCGAGAATCGCCCGGCCCGAAGTTGGGCGCAAGAGGCCGGTGAGCATTTTGATGGTCGTGGTCTTGCCGGCGCCATTGGGCCCGAGAAAGCAGAAGAACATGCCCGGTGCGATCTCGATATTGAGCGGATGCACCGCCATGTTGGGCCCGAAGCGTTTTGTCAGGTTTTCGGTCTTTATCATTTGCAGTTGTTGCCTTGTATCGTGCGGCCGCGAAAAAACTTTTGGCACGCCCAACATTACATTGAACTGCGCCCTGGTATGTATTTATCTCTTCGCAGGGCCTCGGCGGCCGGCCTTTGTCACACACAGCCGTCTTTTAAGGGGGCAGTTCTGTCATTGCCGCGGAAACAAACGCGGAGAATAAGAAACGAGTAGAACAATCCCTGTTTGGATGCAAAATCAACCAGCTTTTCCGTAACCCCGCAAAGAAGAATTCCCTGCCTCCAGCTTCGCGAAAATGGTTCTGTGGTACTGCCAGGAACTTGCGAAGACAGTCCTCCGATTTGCTTCACTCGTATTTGAGCGCGGCAACAACAAAGCTGGGCCATTCCATTCCCTTCTACTGACGCACATATACACCGCGCCTATACCTAACGATCAGCCCGTGCGGTATAATTCTAGTTGTCCATACGCAAGCATCTACCCGTTTCCTTACTCCACTTTCAGCACCTCGATTTGTATCCGGCCCATAAAGGGCGCGAGGCGTGTCCACTGGTCGATGGACCCAGTGAGCAGCTTGATATGCGTGGCATCCGCAAGCGGCTGGCCCAGCGTCGGATCCATGGGAATCCAGCGGTTCGCCACGCGCACTTCCGGCCAAGCGTGGTAGCCAAAGCCCTCGAGCGCCTCGCTATACACGAGCCCGATCGCAATGCGCGCCTGGACTCCCGCTGCACGCGCTAATGCCACGAAGAGCACGGTGTGTTCGTTGCAATCGCCCTGCATCGTATCCAGCACAGCCAACGCCGAGGGCACATTCACCACGCTCGTTTTCTCGATTTCTTCATGCACCCAGTTATAGATGCGCCTGGCCTTCTCCCAGGGCTGCTGTGCATTCCCCGTGATTTCCTGCGCCTTGGCTCGAATACGCGGATGATCCGCCTGGACAAGGGGATCGCCGACTGCCGCCGGACTGGCGTCGGCGGCCACGTCAGGCGCCGCGCCCGTATCGGCATCCAACGGCGCGGGCATACGGACCGTGTAGGCGCCGTTTGTGCGCACCTGGTACGTGCCATCGGCCGGGATCGCCACGTCCGCCGGGAGGCCGGCAATCCGGAACGACATTTCTCGTGCGCCTCGGAACGGCTGGGCGCCCTCGGGGACTACGGCGGTCGCCTGCAGCAGCCCGTCTTCGTTCGTTGATTTGATTGGCTTGAAGGCTTCCTGCGGCGTTGCTTTCTTCAGTGTGAAGCCGAAGGGGGTCTCGACCTTTACCACCACCTCATCCGCGGTTACCCAACTGCGCGAGGTTACCCCCGCCAGCGTCATATCGATGATATAGGTTTCGACAGGCTCGTCCTCGATAAGAAGGGTTTCCGCCCCCACGCAGGTGAGCGCTGCCCGGCCGGACGAAAGGCCAAGCGGGTTGAACGCATCGATGTAGACCGTTTCCCCCGGTTCGAGGAGGGGAAGGTTCGTCACGGTCATCCCGACGCCATCGGTGAGCAGCGGTTTCTCGCCGATGGGGAATGTGAAAGGAATCTCTTGGTCGGCGGTGTGCAGCGTGGCATGCAAAACGCCCTCGCGGATCTTGCCCGCGACTTGGAACAAATGTTCACCCGACTCGAGGCGCAGGTCAAAATCGCGCAGGCCTTTCGTCTTAGATATCCAGCCCTCGCCCGTCATGCGCAGTTTCGCCGCCTGCCCCATGATGGGTATATTGACGAATGCGTCGAGGCTCCAGCGCGCACCGTTCTCTTGATCGCGGATTTCTGGGAAGGAGGCGTTGTGGAGGTAGCCGACGCGCTGGTTTCCGGCCGCGTATACCACGAGCCACACATCCTGCGTCTTTTCCGTGGAGCGGGCGGGCACGCGCGCCGTGAAGGCCGGCTGCCAAACCTCGTAATAGACCAGCAGGCCCATCATAACGGCCCAGAACAGGGTGATGGCGGCGCCTATCAGTCCGCTACCACGCTTCCACAACACTTCTTGTACTTCTTTCCGCTGCCACAGGGACATGGATCATTGGGCTTGACCTTTTGCGTCACCCGGCGCTGCTGCACCTTGGGCCGGGCGGCTTGGCGGGTTTGGGTGGCGCCGCCGTCGGGTTGCGCCTGGGACGACTGTCCGGCCAGGGCGAACCGGCTCGTGTCCTGAAACGCGAAGCTGCGGTCCGCCTGTTTGTCCGCCGCCACGTAGGTATAATCGCGTAGCTGGGCGAGTGGGTCCGTTTGGGCGGTCATCGTGCCGCGTTTCTGATGCAATTCCCGCAGTTTCCAGATTTCCGGATCGCTCAGGCGGAACAGATTTTGCGCCACGCTCTCCTCGATGCTGCGCACCAGTGCCTGGAACAGCTCGAAGCCTTCGCGCTTGTACTCGAGCAGGGGATCACGCTGGCCGAATGCGCGCAACCGCACGGACTCGCGCAGGTAGTCCATGTCACGCAGGTGGTCGATCCACTTGTCGTCCACGGTCTTGAGCACCACCATCTTCTCGAGGTCATGCATGCGCTTACGGGCCAGTTGCGGAAAGTCGATGCGTGTCTCATCGCTCCCGATGTGTTCCCGGTAGTGTCCGCGAATGGTCTGCGCCATACTGGCCTCGTTGGCCTTATAGCGTTCGTGCACCTGCCGCACCAGGCTCTCGGCAAAGTCTTCGCCTTCCGCGTGTACATCCGGGGTGAAACCGAACAAGCGTTTTAGTTCCGCCTTGAGCCCGTCAATGTCCCATTCTTCCGGGAGCTGTTCCTGCGGGGCGTACTCGTCCAGCGCATCGCTCACGCAATTCTCGAACATCTCGCCGATGCGGTCTGAAATGTCTTTGTCCTCGAGCACGGCGCGCCGCATGCCGTAGATATACATGCGCTGGCGGTTCATTACCTCGTCGTAATCGAGCAGGTGTTTGCGCATCTCCGCGTTGTTCTGCTCGACCGCGGTCTGGGCGCGCTCGACGCTGCGCGAGAGAAACCGGTTCGACAGCGGCTCCGTGTCGATCTGGTCGCCGCCCATCATGCCCAGTACCTTCTTTACCCGCGGGCCGCCGAACAAGCGCGCCACTTCGTCCTGCAGGCTGACATAGAAGCCCGTGGTGCCCGGGTCGCCCTGGCGTCCGCACCGGCCGCGCAACTGGTTGTCGATTCGGCGGGACTCGTGCCGCTCCGTACCGATAATGTACAACCCGCCCAGTTCGCGCACACCTTCCGCCAGCTTGATATCCGTGCCGCGTCCGGCCATGTTCGTCGCCAAAGTGATGGCGCCCTTCTTGCCCGCGTTGGCGATGATTGACGCTTCGCGCTCGTGGTGTTTGGCGTTGAGCACTTGTACGTCTTCTATACCCGCGGCGCGCAGGCGCTCGGCGAGGTATTCCGACTTCTCGATCGAGATCGTTCCCACGAGAATGGGGCGGCCTTGCGCGTGGATCTGCTGGATATCGCCCAGCAGGTAGTGGAACTTGCCCTCTTCCGTGTAGAACACGAGGTCCGGCAGGTCTTCGCGGATGAGCGGCAGGTTCGTGTCGAGCTTGGTCACATCGAGCCCGTAAACCTTCTGGAACTCCGGCGCCTCGGTGACCGCCGTGCCGGTCATGCCGCTGATCTTGTTGTACAACTTGAACAGATTCTGGTAGGTAATGCTGGCGATGGTCTGCGATTCAAACCGGATCGGCACCTGTTCCTTCGCCTCGATGGCCTGGTGCAGGCCGTCGGAGTAGCGGCGCCCTTCCATGACGCGCCCGGTGAATTCATCGACGATGAGCACCTCGCCATTACGCACCATGTATTCATCATCGCGGTTAAACAAATAGTGCGCGCGGATCGATTGCTCGATCATGTGGACCAGGCCGATGTGCTCCTCCGTGAACAGGTTCTCCACGTTCAGGAGCTTTTCCGCCGTTTCCTGCCCCTCATCGGTCAAGACCACCTGGTTGTGCTTTTCGTCGATGGTGAAGTGTTTGTCGCGGCGCAACTTACGCACCACCTCATCGACATGCACATAGGTGTCCGAGCTCTTTTCCGGCCGCCCGGAAATAATGAGCGGTGTGCGCGCCTCGTCGATGAGGATCGAGTCCACCTCGTCGATGATGGCGTAATTCAATTCGCGCTGCACGACGCGGTCGGGGGAGACCGCACTGTTGTCGCGCAGGTAATCGAAACCGAATTCGTTGTTTGTGCCGTAGGTAATGTCCGCGCGGTAGGCTACCTGCCGCTCTGGCGGGCTCATTTGCGCCTGGATTACGCCTACCGTGAGCCCGAGAAACTGATAGATGGGCCCCATCCACTCCGCGTCACGCCGCGCCAGGTAATCGTTTACCGTCACGATATGCACGCCCCGGCCCGTCAGCGCGTTGAGATACGCCGGCATCGTCGCGGCCAAGGTTTTGCCTTCGCCCGTCACCATTTCGATGATGGCGCCCTGGTGAAGCACGTACCCACCGATGCACTGCACATCGAAAGGGCGCATGCCGGTTACCCGTTTTGCCGCCTCTCGCACCACGGCGAACGCCTCTGGCAGCAGATCGTCCAGAGAATCGCCCTGCGCCAGGCGCTGCTTGAAGTCTGCGGTCCGGCCGCCCAATTCGTCGTTGGTCATCGCCACCATACGCGGTTCATATGCGCGGATTTCTTCGGCGATGGGCAGCAGCTTGCGAAATTCCCGCTGCGTTCCCGAACCAAACAGGCTGGTGAGGAGTTTACTGAGCACGGGGAGGTGGTCCTTCTGCGTTGGGCCATGCTAGGATGCACGCATCATAGCAAACAGCAGCGCGACAATGCGAATGTTGACCATACTTTACACGTATTTGCCCTTTGTTAAACGGCGGCCGTGCCGTCGTGGCTGACAAGGTTGTATCGAGGAATTCATGCTCGCCCTATACGTCGTCTCACTCGGTTTTTCCGCCGGCATGGCCGGGGTCTACACCCGCCGCCTCCTTGCGGCGCAGGATCTCGTGCCAGGCTTCGAAGCCGGGATCATGCTTGCCATCGCCATGGCCTGTGTCTTTCTTGCCGCCCAA
Organism: uncultured Nitrospirales bacterium; assembly: GCA_964569295.1. GTDB lineage: Bacteria > Hydrogenedentota > Hydrogenedentia > Hydrogenedentales > JAGMZX01 > CAZMVU01. Next base: position 31,828 of record CAZMVU010000001.1, on the reverse strand, counting down.
TTGCTTTATGTGGGGTTGTTGCGCTTGATTGTGGGGGGGCGCGGCGCGGCCGTGTATCTTTTCGAGAGTTTGTCCCAGTTTTCCGCTGTACTTTTTGCACCGTACCTGGCTGGTGTCTCCGCCATTGAATTTCTGGGATTGGATCGCCTGCTGACAAACGCGGGCGTCGCGGATAGCATGGTCGGGAACCTCATCGAGTTTGAACCCCTCCTTCTGCTTGCTGGCTTTGCCGTCTTGCATACGCTGTTCAAGCTTTTCGGCCTGTACGCCATGCTCTGCGCCAACCGTGAGGCGCGCCTGCCCGCCGTCGGTTGGCTGCTCGGCAGCGCCTGCTTTGTCTACGGCGCCCTCGCCGCAGGCATGCTCTGGCACGAAGAACTCCTCGCAGCCCAGGTCGTGTTGTCCGGCCAAACCACACACCACCGTGTCGGCGATGTGCATGCACGCGCGCGGCAATTGCCGGAGGGAGCGGTGTGCCAATTCGAACTCGATCCCACAGCGCCGCGTAACATGGTGCTGCGTTGGGCCAACCTTCCCGAGGATCCCCACCCGATCGACATGATATACGTCGCTATTTCGTATCCGGGAACGTCGGCGGACATGGAGCAACGCGAACTCCCATTGACCGGGTCACGATGGACCACGCTGCGCATCGACCATGGTGATATTCCCGACGACGCGCGCGCTTGCCAGGTTATCTGGACCAGCAGCCGGGAACCGGCCTGGCTGTTGCAGACCGGCCTGCGCCCCGCCAGCGGCGATGCCCGGCCGCTGTTGCTCTCTGGCCCGCACTTTCACGAGCCGCGCGCCGCCTCGCAGGCACCCAACCTTATTCTCTTGTTGGTGGAAGGGGTGGGGGCGGAACATGTGACAAGCCTTGGTTACGAGCGCAGTACCACGCCCAACATCGACGCCATTGCCGCCGGTGGCCTTTCCTTCGCCCAGGCTTACACGCCGGCCCCGGAGGTAACCGCCCCCGCCATGTCGCTGCTGACCGGCGTCAACCCCCTGCATCACGGCAGGCTTGGTGCACAGCCGGCGTCCATGCCCGAGGACATGGACACGCTCACACAAATGCTGCGTGCGCGTGACTACGCCACCGCCGCGTTTACCGAGGGTGAGGGGGCCGATGTCGCCGACCTGGTATATGGCGGCGGCATCGAGCGTGGTTTTGAACAGTTCAACGATCATTACCCGGTCGAGGTGGTGTGGCGCCGCTCCCAGGCGGTAGGCGCCAACCCGGTCGTGCCAGCCGGATCCGGCCATACACTCGACCTGGCGGCGGAATGGATCGAAGCGCATGCCCACGAGAAATTCTTTGTTTTCATTCGTTTGCGCGAGTTGCGCAACCCCATGTGGCTGCGTAAGAAATATGGCGAGGGGTTTGTCACTGCACCGAACACACCGCGGCCGCGCGATGTGTTCGATACCGCGCTTGCTTACGTGGACGAGCAGATTGGCGCGTTCTACGAACGCTTGGGCGAGCAGTCCGGCCTCGACAACACCTTATTTGTCATCACCGCGCCGTACGGCCAGGACTTTTCGGCCGGTTGGGGCGCCGAGACCGTACGCGGCCTCACCGAGGGGAGCTTGCATGTGCCGCTCATATTCGCCATGGCCGGGGCCAACCTGCCGCCCGCAGCAACCCATAAGGCGCTTGTGTCGCTCGAAGATGCGGCCGTTGCCATGGCCGGGCTCATGCGCGTGCGTTTTCCGCACGCGGTCACCGGCGGGGACCTTTTCAACGAAGCCGTCCGCCGTGAACCGGTGGCCATGGCCGGGAATCCGCTGCAACTCAGTCTGCGCACCCTCCGCTGGCGCTACACCTGGCAGTCGGGAATCGAGCCGTTCACCTTTACCCCCGTGGCCGACCCCGCGCCAGTAGCCTTGGTCAATATCGACTGGCGCAACCGCAATTGGCGACAAGGCGACAACATCAGCAAGAATCCCCGGGTGGTGGCCACGTTGACCCAGCAATTGCGCACCTACCTTTCCCAGCATAGCCGTGGCCGGGCACTGGGTGAACCAGATGTAGAGAGCGCGGACTGATTGTAATTGGGTAGATAACCCATTAGCGGCATCGCTGCCTCGATCTTCCGCTGGTTTGCGCTATCATGGGACAAATTGGCGAAGCAAGTGCGCCGCCTTGCCCCATACGGCCAAAAGCCCTGATTACTGCACGCCATGCGCAAGGAGGTGCGGCACGCGGCATTTTACCGCGAGAAGCCGAGTACCATGAATTGATATGGTTCGAGGGTAAGCTCGCGTGCGGCCACCGTGGTTCGGCCGGAAACCAGGTCGATCATGGTGCGGCGCAGCCCGAGTTGCCGCAGGCGGCGCGCTTCGATGGGTTGCGCGTGTTCACTGAAATTGGCGAGGCAGAAGGCATTGTGATTCTCGTGGGTGCGGAAGTAGCCGAACACATGGCGGTTGCCCGTGTCCACGATTTCCGTTTCCGCGCGGGTGAAGGCGAGGTGCTGGTGGCGCAGTTGTACGATACGCTGTAAGCCCTCGTAGATGCGCCCCGGTACACAGTCGAAGTCGTGGCGCCGTTCAGCCTTTTCCCAGCGAAAGTCGGAACGGTGCAGCCATCGGCTGTCGCCCAGTTTATCGGGGTCGTTCTCGTAGGTGTAGTCGTTCAGCGTACCCAGTTCGTCGCCGAGGTATAGGAGCGGAATGCCGCCGATGGTCATGATGATGCCATGGAGCAGAAGGATGCGGCGGATGGCGAGCTCCTGCTCCCCGGCGTCGTCTTCATCGAGGGCCTTCTCGAGGCCCAGGAGCGAAGCGCAGGTACCTGAGACCCGCGCCAGGCCAGCGGCATCCTCCTGAAACGGCGCCCCGCGCGCAAAGGAGCCCGGGAACCGGCCAGTGTAAAAGTGGGTGAGGAATTTGCGGTGCTCGGCCGGGTCGAAGCCCACGTCCGCGATGTCGTCATCGGCGAAGCCCCAGCCGATATCGTCGTGGCACCGCACATAATTGACCCACGTGCAGCCCCAGGGTATTTCGAACCGCTTGATCATGGCGCCACGCAGCACACGGATGTCCCGTGTGGCCACTGCGTCCCACAACAGCGCCATGAGTTGCGGGTTGTAGGAGAGCTCGCACTCCTCCTCGCTGATGTACTTCTTCACCTCGTCCGGATGCACGATGGCCTCGGACTTGAACACCATGGCCGGTGCGACGATCTTCCGGATGGCATTGAAGGCGCGCACGATCGTGTGCGCTTCCGGCAGGTTCTGGCAGCCTGTGCCGAGGCGTTTCCACACGAAAGCCACCGCATCGAGCCGGAGAATCTCCACGCCGCAATTGGCGAGGAAGAGCATCTCCTCGATCATGCGGGTGAAGACGGCGGGATTCGCGTAGTTGAGATCCCACTGGTAATTATAGAACGAGGTCCAAACCCACTTGCGAATACGGTTGCGGTAGGTGAAGCACCCCGGATGCTCATCGGGAAACACCGCCGCAATGCTGCGCTCATACGCGTCGGGCATGGTGCGGTCCGGGAACATATGGTAGTACTCCTGGGAATCCGGATCCCCCGCGAGTGCGTTCTGGGCCCACTCGTGCTCGTCGGCCGTGTGGTTGAACACGAAGTCCAGTGCCAGCGAAATCCCGCACCGGCGCAACTCCGCGGAGAGCCGGCGCAGATCGTCGATGGTTCCCAACTCCGGGTTGACCTCGCGGTAGCTGCTCACCGCATAGCCGCCATCGTTGTCGCCCTCGGGCACGCGGAAAGGCGGCATGAGATGCAGGTAGGTGATGCCGAGTTCCGTCAGATAGGGAATCCGCTCGATCAGTCCTGGCAAATCACCGGAGAAGAAGCGTGTGTAACACATGGCCCCAACCATCCGGTGCGACTGGTGCCAGTAGCGGTCCCCTTCGCGCATGGCGTCGAGCGCCTTGAGTTCATTGGGACGCGCGATCCACATGGCCGTGGCCGACGATAGAATGCTCTCCAGGTGGAAGAAGAAATCGTAGTGGCTGCCGTACAAGCTGTAAAGGCACGAGAAGAGTCCTCCCACGTGCGTGCGCAGGCGTTGCACAAAGCCTTCCCACTCATCACGCTCGACTTTGTGCGCATAGTTTGCCTCGAGTCGCGGAAGAAGCCGGTTGAGGGTGGTCCGGCTGTGCTTCTCGAGCCAAGCTGAGTCGATGAGTCCGCCTTCGGGCATAGAAGAACCTTTTCGCTATCCGGGGGTTGCAGGGGCGAAGCCACGCGCCGTCAGGGGCATGCGCGGCAGGCGCTCAAGGGCGCCGGCGCCAGGGGTTGCCAACGGCGTCAAACCGGAAAGACACATGCCGGCGCTCTCGCACACACTGTTTGTCACACACACCCAAAAGAAATGCCCTGCGCCTGCGCAATCCCCCAATTCGGCAATGCCGCTCGGGTCGTGGGGGTCGGGCAACCCTGCCAACCCGGTTACGATACTACATTCTTGAACACCAGACAACCGAGCGGCGGCAAATGGAGGTTGAGGGAATACGCGTGCTGGTGGCTGGGTGTGTCTTCCGCGTTACAACCGCCCATGTTTCCGTGACCCGCACCGCCGTAGAGGGCGGCGTCGCTGTTGAGCACTTCTGTCCAGCGCCCCTTGCGGGGTACGCCCATGCGATACCCTAGCCGGGGCATGGGGGTGTGGTTGAAAACAGCCAGCACGAGGCTGCCTGTGGGCGGGTGCATCCGCAAGAAACCAAGCACGCTGTTTTCGTTGTCCAGACAGTCCACCCAGGCGAACCCCGCCTGATCGAGATCCATGGCGTGCAGGCTGGGTTCCTGGCGGTAAAAGGTATTGAGATCACGCACCCAACGCAATACGCCGGCATGCGTCTCGTAATCCAGGAGCGGCCAGTCCAACGCTCCATCGTGGGCCCATTCCTTCCACTGACCGAATTCGCAGCCCATGAACACCAATTTCTTACCGGGTTGCAGATACTGGTTGCCAAACAACAGCCGCAGGTTGGCGAAGCGCTGCCAGTCGTCGCCCGGCATTCGTCCCAGAAGCGAGTTTTTGCCGTACACCACCTCGTCGTGGGAGAGGGGCAATACGAAGCTTTCATTGAAGGCGTACACGGGGCGAAACGTGACTTTGTCATGCCGGCCTTTACGGTGCACGGGGTCCGTCTCGAAGTAGGTCAACGTGTCGTTCATCCACCCCATGTCCCATTTGAAGCCAAAGCCGAGTCCGCCCACATAAGTTGGCCGGGAAACCATGGGCCAGGCGGTGGCTTCTTCCGCGAAAGTCTGCACATCGGGGTGGTGCGCATACATCTCGCTGTTGAACCGGCGCAGAAAAGCGATGGCCTCGAGGTTTTCGGGGCCACCATGTTCATTCGGGAGCCACGCGCCTTCCTTGCGCGAGTAATCCAGCCGCAGCATCGAGGTGACCGCGTCCACGCGCAGTCCGTCCACATGGTACTTCTCCGCCCAGAACAAGGCGCTGCTCAACAGGAAGCTCTGCACCTCCTTGCGGCTATAGTTGAAAATGAAGCTGTTCCAGTCCGGGTGCACGCCCCGTCGCGGATCCGCGTCCTCGAACAAATGCGTGCCATCAAAGTAGGCCAGGCCGTGCGCATCATCCGGGAAGTGGCCCGGGGCCCAGTCCAACACGACGCCGATGCCGCACTGATGCAGGTAATCCACCAGGTACATGAAATCCTGGGGGATCCCATAGCGGCTGGTCGGGGCGAAGTAGCCCGTGGCCTGGTACCCCCACGATCCATAGAACGGGTGCTCCATGACCGGCATGAATTCCACATGCGTAAACCCCGCCTCGCGCACGTAGTCGGCCAGCCGGGGCGCCAGTTCGCCATAAGGAAGGAACCGGTCCGGGTGTTGCGGGTCGCGCAGCCAGGAGCCGAGGTGCACCTCATAAAGGGTGATGGGCGCCTCGCGGTGGTTGTGCTTATGCCGCTCCGCCATCCATGCCGCATCCTGCCAGGCGTAGTCGAGTCCCCACACGACGGAGGCCGTCCTGGGCGGCGTTTCATGGCGCACGCCGAACGGATCCGCCTTGTCCATACGGTAGCCGTCCTCGCGCCCGAAGATGTGGTACTTGTAGCCCTCGCCGGGACCGAGCTGTGTTACAAACCCCTCCCAAATACCGCCACCGCCGTCACGCCGCCGCAAGGGGTGCGCCTCCGGCGCCCAGCCATTGAAGTCGCCCATCACGTTGACCTGCCGCGCGCCCGGCGCCCACACGGCAAAGTAGGTGCCCGGCGTCTTGTCGGGGGCATGGGCAGTGCGGGCCCCCAGCTTGTCGTAAAGGCGGAAATGGCTCCCTTCACCCATTAAATACACGTCGTCCTGAGAGATCAGGGAAAAATCGTGCCGAATTCTGTGGTTCTTGTCGACCATAAAGTGTGGGTACAGTGTAACCGATGCGGCGTGGCGAAGGGTAATTCGTTGCGCAGTGTGTTGGATATGGTCTTATAAAGTTGCAGTATTGCGCATTTTAAGCAGCACTTTTGCATTGCATTCGTGGGCGTTGATGTGGTAGGTTTAAGTCCCGTTAGAGAACGGGAACCCCACCTCCTCTTCTTCTAACCCGTGTTATTGTTCAGGGTTAGGCGTTCGCTTACGCAGGGGAAGCGTTGCATCATGAGACCGTATCCGCCGGCCCGGATCGGGCAGTCCACGCGCGCACGGGAATTCTCCCGCTACGCCGCGGCTTGTTCCGCCGTTGCGGATGTTTATGCCCGCAGGCCATTATGCTGCGCCCTGCATGAATCTCTACTGTTCGCGCCATATACTGTCGGGGCATTCCGCCCCAGCTCGCTTCAAACCGGGGACGTTGTGCCGCGCTGAGCGCGGAGGGAGGATCGCGCCATGCCGAAATATGTATTCACTACGGGGGGGGTCGTTTCGTCGATTGGAAAGGGCGTGTTGTCGGCGAGCCTCGGCATGCTGCTTGAAGCGCGGGGCTTCAAGGTGGCCATGATGAAGCTCGATCCCTACATCAACGTTGACCCCGGCACGATGAACCCCTACGAGCATGGCGAGGTATTCGTCACTGATGATGGCGCCGAGACCGACCTTGACCTTGGCCACTACCAGCGTTTTACCCATGCCCAGCTATCGCAGAAGTCCAACGCCACCACAGGCGGCATCTACAACGGCGTAATCCAGAAGGAGCGCCGCGGCGAGTATTTGGGCAAGACCGTCCAGGTGATACCGCACATCACCGACGCTATCAAGTCGCGTATTCGCATGCTCACCTCGGAGCCGGAAGACGATGCGGACTTTGCCATCGTCGAGATCGGAGGAACAGCGGGCGACATCGAGTCGCTGCCGTTTCTCGAGGCTTTGCGCCAGTTCCGGCTCGAGGTGGGCCCGCCGAACTGCTGCTTTATCCATGTAACCCTGGTACCCTTCATCGAGGCAGCGGGTGAGTTGAAGACCAAACCCACGCAGCACAGCGTGCAGACCCTGCGCCAGATCGGCATCCAGCCGAATCTCATCGTTTGCCGCACAGGCAGCCACTCGCTCGCACCGGAGCAGCGCCGCAAGGTGGCGCTCTTCTGCGACGTGCCGGATGAGGCGATCATCAGCGCGGAAGACATCTCGCCGCTGTACGCCATCCCCCTCAATTTCCACAAGCAACGTCTCGACGAAGTGGTGCTGAACCTGTTCAATATGGAAGCGCCGCCCAGCGACCTCACCGAATGGACCGCCATGGTCGCACGCCTTATGGCGGCCACCAAGGAAGTGCGTATTGCGGCGGTGGGAAAATACACCGGCCACGAAGACGCCTACAAGAGCATCAACGAGGCCTTCGTACATGCCGGCATTCACAACGACTGCCGGGTGCGCCTCGACTGGGTCGAGTCGGACCAATTCGAAGACGGACAAGACCCCGCGCCCGTGCTCGATGTATACGACGGCATTCTCGTGGGGCCGGGCTTTGGCACGCGCGGCGTGGGGGGGAAGGTGGCCGCGGTGCGCTATGCCCGGGAGCACAAACGGCCGTACTTCGGCATTTGCCTGGGCATGCAGATCGCCGTTATCGAGTTGGCCCGCCATGTACTCGGACTCGACGGCGCGACCTCTACCGAGTTCGAGCCCGAGGCGCAACACCCGGTCATTTCGCTGCTGACGGAACAGCGCGGGGTCAGGGACATGGGCGGCACCATGCGCCTGGGCGCGTACCGGTGTAATCTCACGCCCGACACCATCGCCCGGGCCGCATACGGTCAGGCGACCATCTTCGAACGGCACCGCCACCGCTACGAGTTCAACAACGCCTACCTCGACGAACTGGTGAATGCGGGCGGCATGGTCGTGAGCGGCAAACACCCGATGGGCGACCATGACCTGGTAGAGATCATGGAACTGCGGGACCATCCCTGGTTCTGTGCCTCCCAGTTCCACCCGGAATTCAAGAGCACCCCCCTCGAACCGCAGCCGCTTTTCCGCGAATTTGTGCGCGCTGCTCTCGAACAGCGTGAAAGCCGTGAATAACGAGACGCTCCATGCCAGGACACGCAGGATGCTCTCCTACGAAGAGCAGGTGCGCTATCTGTTGCTTGCCGCAGAACACGATCGAAACGCGGGCAATATCGATCTTGCGCGCTATGCCTCCCTGCGTACAGCCTATCTCGGGCACCAGCAGCGCGCGCGCGCGGAATTGGCCAAGCTGCGCGGCCGGGCGCAACGCAAGCTGGCACGCCGTGGCCGCCAGATACAACGGCTGCTTGCGTGGCGGCGGAAAGGTATTGGTACGGGGCCCATCGACCGGCTTCTTGCGAATTGCCGTGCGGATGCCGCCAGTCTGAACCGGGTGGCGTCTGCCAGGACCGCGGCGGATCTGGGCGGGTTTGAAGACCACGCGATCGAGCACTACCCCGTATTTGATAAAACTGCGCCAGGCGAATTCAGCCTAACCCGCGCCAACCTCCAACTGCTCGGCGCAACCGCCTTGTTGCTTGTGCTTGCGGTGGCCGTTACCTTTGCCATGCACAAGCCGGGGGCCGGGGTACAGTTCGGCGCCTACACCTTGCCGGCGGATGAAGCCATCGTACTTGTGGGCTGCGAGAATGGCACCACGTCGCCTATCCGCCTCTATGTGCCCGCCGCCAGCAAAACTGCCATGACCGGCAGCGACATGCCGGCCTATGGCGTGGAGGTGTACGTTCGCGCACCGGGTCAGGAGCGTTTTGTACTCGTTGGACAGACGCAGGCGGCATGGTACCACGAAGGACGTAACTTCGAGCGGCGGCAATACATCACCGTGCAGCCGCTCATGCAGACGGAACTGCGGCTGGATGCCGCCGCGTTGCGGGACATGGCCGGCGAATTCGAGCGCCTTCGGCTAGTTTTTACCGACGCCGCCGGCACGGTGCTCGCCACCATCGTTGTGTAGAGACGGAAGGCCTTGCTTCTGGCGCCGCTTTATGCTGTGGGCACGGCGGTCACGCTGGCCGGCGCGCACCTGCGGCATCCACACGCGCGGGTCGATGGAACCGGGGAGCATCCGCACGATAAAGGGTGTCAGCAGGTGGTCGCTTACGGAGGTGCAAAAAGAGCTGTAGAGCTGTACATGGTTCCGCAGGCGCCGCGCGGCCGTGTACTCGGAAGACAACACTACCGCATCGAGGTCGATGAAGTAGAACGTGCGGCCGTCTTGCGTAAGAATGTTTTTCCCGGCTAAGTCGCTGTGGTAGGCGCCCGTTCCAGTCAAGTGGTTCACCGCCTCGGCCAACGCCGCAAAGAACGCCGTGAATACCGCGGGGGAAGCGTGCCGCGCGATGAGCTTGTGCAGGTATGCTTGGACATTGACGCAGTCCGCGAGATGACGCGACACCAGTACATTGCCCAGCAATATGCCACCGAAGCCATCCTCCGCATACGCCATAGGCGCGGCCACCCCCACTCCGTGCGCCGCCAGAAAGTGCGCCGCTAGCCAACCTTGCCGGTAACGGCTGCGCCGGAAAGTATGCTTGGCCATGGCGGCCGGCCACGGCGCTCGGCTCTCCTTTACAACCCAATCGCCCACACGGCGCACCCGGGTCTTGTGCGATTCCTTGAGCACGTCCCCCGGCTGGGCCACGGCGGCCTCCATGCCGGCGAGGGATTGATCGGGGGGAAGATACCACGTGCGAATGCCATGGCGAAGACGCACGATTTCCGGACGGCAACGCGGATCAGACATGCGGGGAATCTCCCGGCATGCGGCCTTGCCGCCGCCAACCTCGCAGCCGGTAGAGCATGTCGAGCCAGGCCACCCGCGGCGCAACGCCATAGCCGGCGCATACGTGTGTGAAATACGCCGGCGGGAAGCCGTGCCGCTCGAGCGAACGCCGCAGCCGGTACAGGTTCATCGCACGCCGCACAGGCGGCACCGCCTTATAGTGCCGTGCTTTGTCGAAATCGATGAGATACACATCCGCCCCCCTACACAGAATATTGCGCACCTGCAAGTCTCCATGATAAATGCCCGCGTCATGCATACGCCGGGTGACGGACCCCACCGCGTTCAGCAGGCCCATGGCACGCCCCGGCTCCGCGCGCAACACTTCGAGCAACTCCGTTGCCGAGAGGGCCTGTGTGGCCATGGCGCCGGCATAGAACGGCTTGACGCGCGTCCAGCACCCCCCCAAAGGCGGTGCCACCGGCAGCCCCGCCGCAGCGGCTTGTTGGTGTATCCGAAACTCTTCGCGCGGCCGGTTGCGCACGAAGCGATCCCGCATCATAAAACGTATCATGCCCCCCCGGCGGGCGCAACGTGCAATGATCACGCCTTCCGCATAATCGTGCCGCACCATGGCGCCGCGGCCGCCCGGATGTTTGCCTGCTCCATCCAAGGCCGCATCCAACGCATTGGCCACGGCCTCTGTATGCGCCGCAGCAACGATGTACCGGCGCGCGCCGCGTTCGAGCGCGGTGAAACCGGGGGGGATGTCGGATTTCTGTTGCATCCGTGGCCGCATTCCGGCGCGGCCTATTCTTCCGCCAGCACGCTGCCCACGTCGATGAGATAGAGTTGGCGTTGGCCGCTGCACAGTGAATCGATGCACACGTACTTGCCTTTACGATCCCAGCGCGGGTGCAAATCGGTGCGCCATTCATTGTCGGACACGCGCGGATGGTAGAATTTGCCCAGCTTCACCAGTTTGTTATCCGACGGGCGATAAAGCATGAGGTGCTGCATACGCTCGCTGTCCGGGTATGTGTCTGTGAGAATCCACTCGCCTTTGGGGCCGTAAGTGCAATGTCCATCGCGGGTGAGCACCTCCGGTCCGATGACTTCCTTCTCCGCGCTCTGGTCGGTGTAGAGATAGAAGTGGTTGCCTGTGTCCGGCTCATGCGCCCAAGCCAGAATCTGTTGCGCGTTTTTCCATATAAAATGCGACACCATGCCGTGGTCGTTGACGGTGTACAAGTCCGAACCGTCCGGCGCCGCGGTGAACATGCGCGTTACCCAGCGCCCCTCCTTCGGCGGTTCCCGGTACGCGCGGTGCAGAAAAATAAAGCGTTCGCCGTTCGTATTGAACAACAGATGGTTGAACCAGTGGCGGCCGTTCGTTTCGGCTTCCTGCGGGATGGCCGCTATCTGCTCGTAAGTAATGATGTCCTTGGCGGCGCCCGTTTCGAGGTCGACCACGTAGATGCCGCCATCGTCTGGCACAAGTTGATCCGCCCCCGGATCGACCCCGCCCTTATAGCCATAGCCCGGGCGGGTGTCGTCGATGCGCGCGAAGTCAGTCCCCACGGCCCGCTTACCGTCCGGGCTCACGGCGTAGATGGCGCGCTCGAGCTTGCGGCGCTCGCCAGTGAATACATCCTGGACATAGGCTATGAATGTGTCGCCCTCGCGGTCGTTGTATATGATCTCGCTGTCCGTACCAGGCACCCACTGCAGCATGCAGCCCTGTTGCCACGACCAGGCGCGTGTTTCACCGATCGGAATCCATTTGTCGCCGTCCTGCGTATCTACCATACCCAGGGCGATCGCGTCGTCCGGGTTTGGCGTGCGGTCCTCGAAGCCCACGGTCGCACCGAGTACATACCGGTTGTCCGGGCTGAACTGCTCTTTGTCGTAGTAGCCGAACCAGTGCGCCTGCGGCCCGCCGGTAAGCTGGCGCACGGGCACATTCGCCTCGAAGGGCGGGTCCGGCGATTCCTGCGCGAAGACGGCCGGTCCGGCAATCAGGCATATCAGAAGACGTGCTATGGGTTTGTGCATAATCGAGATCCTTTTTCGTTTTCCCCACGGCCGCAAGGGCGGCACGAAACAGTCTAGCGCCTTCCATGCAGGGGGGACAACCCAGGCTTTCCCATGTTAGAATGCTTTTTCCCTTTTTTCACGTGGTACAACGGAAGGAGCAGCTCCAATATGCGTGACATCATACTCATTGGTTCCGCACGCACGCCCATCGGCACCATGGGCGGCGTTTTCGCCAACACGGGCGCCGTGCAACTCGGGGCCGCTGCGGCCAGCGCCACTATTGAACGGGCAGGCGCCACCCCAGAGCAGGTGCAGGAGGTCATCTTTGGCAACGTGCTGCAAGCCGGTCAGGGCCAGAATCCCGCCCGGCAGGTCGCCATTCACAGCGGCGTGCCCCTTGAAGTGCCTTCCTTCAGCGTCAACAAAGTGTGCGGCAGTGGTATGAAGGCAATCGATCTTGCCTGGCAGAGTGTTCTACTCGAGCGGGCCGACTGCATACTCGCCGGCGGTACGGAGAATATGACCCTGTGTCCCTACTATCTTCCCGCCATGCGTGCCGGCGCACGCATGGGCAATGTGCAGGCCATCGACGGCATGGTCCACGACGGCTTGTGGGACATTTTCAACGACTTTCACATGGGAATCACCGCCGAAAATGTCGTCGAACAATACGGGCTCACCCGCGAAGAGCAGGACCAATTCGCCATCGCGAGCCAGGAGAAATGCGGGGCAGCCATGAACGCTGGCCGCTTTAACGACGAGATCGTCCCGATCACCGTGAAGCAGCGGAAAGGGGAAACTGTCGTCGACACGGACGAACACCCGAAACCAGGCAGCACCCTCGAAAAGATCGCCGGCCTGCGCCCCGCATTCAAGAAAGACGGCTCCGTGACCGCAGCCAACGCGAGCGGCATCAACGACGGTGCGGCCTCTGTGCTGGTCGTTGGCGAAGACGCGGCCAAATCTTTCGATACATCAAGCGCCGTCTACCTGCGCGATGTGCGATCCTGCGGCTGCGATCCGCGCACCATGGGCCTCGGGCCTATCGGCCCCGTGCGGCTGTTGCTCGAAAAGAACGGCCTGACGAAAGACGACATCGATCTTTTTGAGCTCAATGAGGCCTTCGCCGCGCAATCACTCGCGGTGATCCGCGACCTCGGCCTCGATATGGCAAATATCAACGTCAACGGCGGCGCTATTGCGTTGGGCCACCCCATCGGTTGCTCCGGCGCACGCATTCTGACCACGCTGATACATGAACTCAAGAAGCGGGGCGGCCGCTACGGCATTGCCGCGATGTGTATCGGCGGCGGCATGGGTATCGGCTGCCTGGTGGAAAACAAGCAGTAAGGGAGAAGAAGACCACAATGGGGAAGACCGGAGGGCGCGCATCCCCGCGAGCCGGAAAGGCTATCTTACCACCAAGACACACAGCCGGACAGAGAAAAGAATGAAAACGGAACGGAGAGGAATCCGCATAGTGCGCAAGGACCGCAGCAAGCCGCGATTGTCACGAAGCACCACAGGGGGGGTAGGGTAAGCAATAATGGCTTGACAGCGGCTGGCATCTCATGTAAACTGTTTACAGAGTTAGCAGCTTTTACGAAGAAGAAGTGGAAACAGGTATGGGCCAGGCAGCCAGGTGTTGGCTTGGCACACCGAGGTTCTGCGAGGCGCGTAAGGACCAGAAGGAGTCACAGCGTGAAACACGTTCGCAGTATTACGAACCGGAAACCAGAACTGGCAGGGAGCTTTCGGAGCGTCTTCTGTGACGTAATCGGAGTGGTTCACACGGTTCTGGAGGCCGTGGGCGGTTCAGTGCCTTTGATCACCCTGTCCGCGCAGAAGTGTTATATCATTCCGACACCGAACGATGAGCAGGGGTATCCCGGCGACATGAAGTAGCCGTTCTTGCCGGCCAATTAATCTCTTGACAAATTGTCGTGAATTTCGCATACTAGAGCCAGCGCCGCGTGTGGGAGAGGGCTTCCGACGGGCGGCTTGGGCTGGCTTAGGCATAATGTAGCGCCAGCCTGACCGGAGAGGTGACATACGATGTGCAAGCGTGCCCTGATGAAGTTGTCCCTGGCGGGTGTGGTCTGCGCCCTGGTTTTCAGCCTGGCGGGTTGTCCGTGCCTGTTTGGCCGCGTGCAAATCCAGGACGCGGCACTGGAGTCGGTCATTCGATCGCAGTTGAACATCCCCTTCGGGTGCATCAGCGAGCGCGACCTGCTCAAGATCACGGAGTTGCACGCCACAGACCTCAATATCCGGAGGTTGGACGGCATGGAGCACATGCGTAATCTGACGACGTTAAACCTCAAGAACAACGTTATTCAGAGCATCACCCCGCTCACGAACCTGACGAATCTCCGCTTCCTTGATCTCGGCTTCAACGAAATCTCGAATCTTGAGCCGTTGGCGGGCCTTTTTTTACTGGACGAGCTGTATCTGGATGGCAACGAGATTTTCAACCTTTCGCCGCTCGTGACCAATTCGGTCAATGGCGGGCTGGGCGCTGGCGACACTGTGGTGCTGCCCAGTACGCTTCGCGACAGTGATGATCAAATCAAAGATAACTTTCTGGAAGACATCAAGTCCTTGGAAGACAAGGGTGTGGATGTCGTTGTGGAACAAGCCGGCAGCGGTACTTCCGATACCGAATGAAGATGAGGCATGCGCCGCAATTCGCGATAAGGTGCGCCGTCAGGCCGCTGCACGGCGTGAGCCGGGCGCGGCTGGGTAGCGTCTCCACGAGGGCACGCAAGCGTTGAGGTATGCAGCGCATGAATAGACAATGGCATTTGCTAGGTGTGGGCGCGGCGGCCCTGTCACTGTTGGTGCTCTCGGGGTGTCCATTGGGCCCGGGACTCGAGGTAACGCCCCGGGCCGTGGATTTCGGCACGACGCGCACGCAGGAAGATTTGGCGCTATTTAACCCTGGTATCTTCGCGCAGGCCTGGGAGGTCGAGGAGGTGGTGCGCGACAACCCGGATGCCGCCTGGGTGGCCGGTGATGTGTCGTGGCTCAGCGCCGAACCCCAGCAGGGCAGTGTGGGCAATGAGATAACGCATGTCCAGCTCACGGCGACCCGTGCCGGTCAGTCCGTCGGACTTCTCAATAACGCGGGCGTCCGCATTGTTACCCGGACGGGCTCGACGGTAGTGCCCGTTGCGCTCCGCATCGAACCCACGCTGATCGCCACACCGGATCAGTTTTCCCTGGCGCCGTCGGTCACCTCCCAGTCCTTTACCGTGCGTAATGAAGGGGCACAGAGCGCCAATTACGAAATCAGTCTGCTGGCTGATCCGGCCGATACCGAGACGCAGGAACCGCTGCCCGACACCATGTCGGCGACACCATCGCGTGGAGAACTGGGCCCGGGCGCCGACCGGACGGTGACGGTCGAATGGGAGGAAGGCCAGGAATCCTTCCATCTGCTGGTAGGTTCGAGCCGCGGCAACACGGTGATTTCCTTCAATATCGGCGCGGTTCTCGAGGGGTTCGATATAGCACCCTCCCCGATAACGCTGTACCTCGAGCAGCGGGAAGGGGCTGACGATGAGCTTATCCCGGTCGTCACCCCGTTGCGCCTGGAAAACACCGGCACGGCTTCCCGTAACTACACGGTAGCCGTACGCGACAGACAGGATCCCGACGCGTCCCCGCCTATCGATGTGGCGCCGAACAGCGGCGTTGCGCCCGCCGGCGACACCGCGACCGTGGAGGTCTCGGTGAACGATCCGGCCGCGATCGACGTGAGCGAGATGGGTAGCGGCCGGTTCGACCTTCTGATCAACGCCGACGACGCTTTTGAGGTGGTACCGGTTATCATCGAAGTGCTGCCGTTGCCCGAGATTACCCTGTCCGCCCCGCCGGATCCGGCGAATCAATCAGCGATAGAACCGCTCTCGGAACTCGATTTCGGCCGTGAAGCGGTGCAGCAAACCTTCTATATTGCGAACACGGGCATCCCCGGCAGCCGCTTGTTCTACCGGATCACGTTTGATGGCCAGGATGACACCGAATCACTCATAGTTGGGGTCACGCCTATTGACGGAAGCGCGGCTGCCGAGCATGATGTGTTTTTCGTGTCGGCGATCGACCGCTTCGTGGATGCCACACCCGTGCAAGTGACCATAGACCGGTCGCAGATGCAGGAGAACATCGAGAACCGCACGCTCACGGTCACCCCGTATGACCAGGAACTCGAGAACCCACTGGCGGTAGTCGACCCGGTAGATCTTACATTGCGTGTCGAGCGGCCGCCGCTCAGCA
This sequence comes from uncultured Nitrospirales bacterium, assembly GCA_964569295.1. Taxonomy (GTDB): domain Bacteria; phylum Hydrogenedentota; class Hydrogenedentia; order Hydrogenedentales; family JAGMZX01; genus CAZMVU01. The sequence continues at coordinate 15,383 of CAZMVU010000001.1, read as the reverse complement.
TCGAGGGTGCCATAAACCGCGCCCGCCCGCCTTTTATCGAGCGGTTCGTGCTTCTGCTGCGGGACACCCTGGGTGAAGTCATTCCGACGCGAGAACCAGAAGACCTCGAGGCTGTGAAGTTCATCGTGTTTGAAGACGAACAACAGCTCGATCCGCAAGAGACCAACCAATTTGTGTCGCTGCCCGACGACTTGAAAGTAAATCTGGCCATCCTGCTGGACTTCACCGGCAGCATGTACCTCGCGGGCACCCGGGCGGAGCAAAATCCCCTCGCCGAGGGCGAGGCCATCACGCTCATGAAAGACGCCACGGCTCATTTCCTTGATGACCTGCCCCCCAGCTACCGGGTGGCCCTCCTCTACTTCAATGATCGCCAGCAGGAGAACCGCCTCATCCACCAGTTTTCCACCGACCGGGACTCACTCAAAGCGGCGCTCGACGCGTTTTCTGTGCCTCCGGGCCAACATGGCGTTTCCGATGTATTCGATGCGTTGACGGATACCATGGATGTTATTGACGATCAGGATGCGGGCGACATTCTCCCCTTTGATGACGCCGACCTGCGCGCCGTCATCTACATGACCGACGGCATCGACAATGCCAGCATCAACGACGCCAACCAGGTGAGCGACCTGGCACAGGATCGGCGCTGCCGTCTCTATCCCGTGGTCTACAGCGCCAACGGCGCGCCGGTGAACTACGCCGACATGATGCAGTTGGCCGCGGATACCGGTGGGCGCCTTTACTCCGCTGAGAACGTGAACGACCTTACACAACTCCTCGGGAGCGAAGCGGGCCTTGTACTCGAGCCGGCTGCAACAGAACAGCCGAATTTCGCAATGTTCAACGTGCGCAACCTCGGCACGGAACCGCTTTTCTGGCGCAGCCGTGTGCAGTCCGGCAACACCTGGATTCGCAGTATAGATCCCACGAGTGCCTCCGTATCACCGGGCAGCGTGAGCGAGGTTGCCATCGAACTCGATCCCTCGGCAGCGCCTGTCGGGGAACGTGTCGAGAGCACGATTGAAATCACCTCGCCCGCTGGCGATGCGGCCGTTGCTGTTCAGATGACCCCTGCCATGGCCGGTAACATGCTCCAGGCGCAGGACATTGACGTGAACCTGAACGACACCCCGGGCGAAATCTGGCGCGAACTCCAGAACCAGGTGGTGTTTACCTACATCACGCCGAAGCAGGACAGCTTTTCGTATCGCCTGAATGTGACCTATGAGCCCGCCGGCGGTGCGCCCGTGCAAGGGGAGTTCGAACGCGATGCCACTTTTTACCCGGGCGACATCCGTGCCGGGCAATTGGCCATGACCACCACTGGTATTACCGAAAACCTCGCCACCGTGGAACCTGCACCCAATTATTCCGCTGAGGCCTTTGTTCGCACGGACTATGTGCCGCGCAACGTGAACCGTTTCCGGCTGCGCTTCTTCCTTGTGCCCCCTGAGGACGCGCCGGCCGCCGCGGTTACGGCGCTCGATAACGTCGAGTTCAGGGTCGAGCTCGCGCCCAACGGCCTGCTGACGGATGAAGGCGGCGCCGCAGATGACTGGCGCCTTATCAGCGAAGGCGATGGCAGTTACCAGATGCTTACCGAAACAGAGAACTTTCTGCCCTACGGGGCGTTCGGGAACCTCCTGCGCATTGCCTTCGATGATCTCGACGACTATGTCAATGCATTTCCCGCCGGTGTAGAGCCGGAACTCTTGCTGGAGATGCGCTGCGACAACCAGATTTATGTCGCCCCCGCGTCTGCGGGCGAGGTCAACGACAGCAAATACTTCTTGTATCCCAGCGGCCCCACGTTCCCGAATCGTCCGCTCAGCATTGCGCTCGAGGATGCAGACTTCGCACCGCCCGCGCGAGAACTGGAGGCCCTCAGCAACCCCGGGATCGAGCCACAGGCCGAGGGCGCCTGGGACCAGGACCTCGATGGCTTGCCCGACTTCAACGATCCGGGAATTACCGACGACAATCAGCCGGGCACCCTGGCCGTGCCGAACACCCTGCAAATCGCAGGCGACGAAGCTGCCGGCCAGTTGACTATCCGCAATAACCGGCTGGATACGTTTACCTGGACACTTAACGACACGCCCTCGTGGATAGTGGACATCACCTATGGCGAGGAGGGCGATGAGGCGCCCCGCAACACCTTGTCGCCCGGCGAGTCCCAGGTGGTGAATCTGATTCCAGATCGCGGACTACTTTCACCTGGTTTTGTCTCAGATGAGCTTATTCTCGCCACCGACATGTTCCCGTACGAATCGATCACAGTCATTCTCCTCGTGGATGAACAATAGCTTTCGTGCCTGCGCCAGGCGGTGCGGCGAAGGAGCAACACATGGTTTTGCACAATAGAATAATGCTTGGAGTGGCGTGCGTCCTGCTCGCGCAACTCCTGAGCGGTTGCTTCGCACAGCCCACACTGTTTGTCAGCCCCACAGCCATCGATTTCGGCGGGGACAAGGACACGGCGACCTTCCGGATCTTCAACACCGGTGCGGGCACGCTACGGTGGACCCTGAGCGAGTCGCTTGATTGGCTTACGGCCTCCCGCGAGGGCCTCGAAAAACAAGAGCAGACCCTCAATGGCGCCACCAGCCGTGAGGTCGAAGTCATTACGCTTACCGTTGATCGGGCGGCGCTTGGCCCCGGCGTCACGGACGGTGCTATTGCACTCACCTCGAACGGGGGCGATCGCACGATCGCGGTCAGTGTGTCGCAGGGAAACGATGCCACCCTGTCTGTTTCGATGGATAGCATCGATCTCGGCAGCTCCGACACCAGCGCTGCCGTCGACATTGCCAATGGCGGGCAGGCGCCGCTCGCGTGGGAGTTGAGTATCCCCGAAGACGCCGGCTGGCTTACGGCCTCTGACGACGCGGGCACGCTGCCTACTGCCGATGCGGCGCAGGCCGTGCAGTTCAACGTGGACCGCACCGGCCTTACCGCCGGCAGCTACAGCACCACGGTTTCCATCACCTCGAACGGGGGAGAAGCGGCCATCGATGTCCACATGGAAATCCTGGCTCTTGACGTAACACCCGAAACCATCTCTTTCGATGGATTGCGCAGTGCTGTCAACCGTCCGGTAACCCTGCTGAACAATGGCGGCGCACCCGTTGCATGGAGTGCGGAAACGGACGCCCCCTGGCTGACCGTGACACCTGCCAGCGGCACCGTGGCGCACGAGGATGTGCTCACGGTCCGCATTGACCCTGCCGGACTTGCCCCCGATACCTATTCCGGCACGATTTCCGTCATTTTTACCCCCGACTCTGGTGACCCGCCCCTGGTGCACGAGGTACCGGTAAGCTTTGCCGTCTCCGGTTTCGACATAAGCGCCGAGGTGGTCAATTTCGGTGAATTACTCGACCCGGAAAGCGAAACCCTTACCCTGACCAACAACGGCCCGAGCAACATTTCGTGGTCGCTGAGCCGTGCGGGCGCAGCCAGCCCCTGGCTCGATATAACCCCCACGAGCGGTGAACTCGAAGCGGGCGGTACGGTGAATGTGCAGCTTGATGCCGATCCGACGGCTGCCGAAGCGGCCACTTACGCAACGGACCTCATCATTGCGCATGAAGGGCTCGAGGACCTCGTCACGGTGACCATGTCGAGCGTCAAGCCGCCCAACCTCGTCGTCGTGCCGCGTGCTTTTGATTTTGAAACCAGCATCGTCACCCGGCAAATGGTGCTTTGGAACGGGGGGACCGGCGTCGCCAACTGGCGCATCGACACGAGCGACTTCCCGGACTGGCTCACGCTGAGCCCCGTGGACGGCGACGGTATTGCCGAAGGCAGTGTATCGGGGGACGAGAACGATATGGTGACTCTTCAGGTGCGCCGCGAGCTTGCGCCAACGGATCAACTGGAACTCGACCACAGCTTCACCGTTACGTCGGATGTTTCCCCGGCCGCAACGGAAGTCGCTGTCACTGCGCGGATTCCGCAGATAGCGCGCTTATTGTTCGAAGCTGAGGATGTGGACAGCGCGGGCACCCCGGTGGTCAGTATTTCTGTGAATGAGCAGGAGGAAACGGTGCGTATCGCGAACACCGGGAACGGCCCGCTCTTCTGGGAGGTGACCGGATTCGAGGATTTGTCGTGGATCACGTCCGTTTCGCCATCCCAGGGCACGCTCGATCCCGGAGAAGAAACTCTTGCGACAATCGTTATCGACCGCAGTCCGCTTAGCTTCGCAGGGGCGCAGGCCCCGCTTATACTCACCTCGAACGACCCCGACAATCCGGCCGTCGAGTTCTTGCTCGAAGTGCAGGTCCCCAAGGCCGTGTCGATTGACCTGCAGCCCCCAAGCCTCTCTTTCGGTGGCGGCACGACCAGCGATGTGCTCGAGGTGGCGAATTCCGGTGACCCCGATACCATTTTGCGTTTCAGCCTGGAAACGACCAAAGACTGGTTGAACGTCTTTCCGCTCGACGGCCAGAGTGTCGGCACGACTTCCGAGATTCTGGACTGGCGCACGATCAGTGTGTCCGTTGACCGTGCGCTCCTCGAGGGTGAGAGCGCTTCGGCAAAGATCATTGTGTCGGCGGAGGGGGCGGAAGATGCCGAGGTAGATGTCAGCGTGGAGGTACCCGCGCTCACGATTGAGTCGGCCATGCCCCGGCTGAGGCAGCCGTCGCTCGTACGCACGGTATTGCTCCTGCGGAATATCCGCTATCAGTCGATTGCCATTCCAACCCCGTTATTGGATACGGTGGCGCCACAGCTTCGCCTCTTCGAGAGTGATCAAGAGGTCGAAGTCACGGAGTCGAGTCAGTTCCTTGCCGGCCCCGAACGTATTCGCGGGAATGCCGTCATACTACTCGACTATTCCGGGAGTATGCAGCACGCCGCCTCGCAAGCCATTGATCGCGACGGCGACCCTGACAACGATGTGGCGGACGCTGCCGACCCTATCCAAGCATTGTACGACCGCTGTATACCGCAGATTATCGCCGATCTGCCGGACCAATACCGTATTATGCTTGCCGTTACCAGCGGGCCGCTCTCCGATACGCCCGCGGGCGGCACGCTGCAGCCCGTATTCCCTGCCGATGGCGAACCGCTTTTTACGAACAACAAATCGGTTCTACTCGAGCGCTTCAATTCCATCGAGGTGGCGGACAACGGTGCGACGGCACTTCTGCCGGCTGTCTCGAATGCCGCTGTCGCTCTTTTGGATGAAGATCGAACACAGGGACTTATACCCTTTGACGATCCCGATGTCCGGTTACTCATTCATTTTACGGACGGGCGGCTTACGACGGACAACCAGCTCAACATTTCGGAGGTGAGCGAACTCCTGGAAGGGGTGGGTGTGCGCTATATGCCCGTCGGCTGGGGCATCAAAGTGTACAAGGATCCGCTGCTGCGGCTCGCCGACGCCTCAGGAGGACACATGTACTCGACCCGCAACGAGTTTATTCAAGACGGGGAGAACGATTCCCGGACTGCCGTCCCCGTGGTCGAGGAAATGCTTGATTGGTGCGTCACGGACGAAAGCGATCCCTGCGACCAATCGATTGCCCGCGATTTGAAGTCGCAACTGATCTTCACCTACGTGACGCTCAATGATGATGGCAACGTCACACTGGAGGGACGTCTTTCCTTCAACGATCCGAACGACCAGAACAGTCCGTGTATCGAAGAGCAAGGCGAAATAAGCGGTTCATTTGAACATGGTCCCCTTGATTACGCACGCATTACCAGCAATCCCCGGCGCGGCCAGATATCCCTGGCCAGCTCGGGCTTGCAGGCGGACAATACCGCGGACGTGACCATGCGCCTTGAATACGCCCCGCGTAATATCCGCCGCTTGCAGTTCAATGTCCTGACCGACTCCCCCGAAGATTTTACGCTCGATGTGGCGCCCGTGCCCAATTCGAGGGGCGGTATAATCCCCGATTGGAACGTGACCCCAACCATCGCACAACCGCCCGGCAACGACCGTATCACACTTACGCTCGAATCGCCCGATGGCGAACCACTCCGCTTTGCGCAATTCGGTGATTTGGTCCGCCTGCGTTTCTCCGGGGTTACCCAACCTTTCGAGGTACAGTTCTTCGTCCTGGAACCACTGCTCAACCCCAACGATATGGAGTCCAAGTTCTTCACGATGCCGGACACCGTGTTTGTACGATCGGATGAGGCATTCGCCCCGGCCTTCCCGCAGCCGTTGTTGCAGCCCACGCCGGCCTTCTCAGACCCGGACGGCGTTGGTTCCGAGTACGACGACCGCACGATCGACCTTAATACAACGATCGACGAAGCTGTCATCGAACTTTTCAATGACGGTGGTTCACATGAGCCCAGCGACGTGGTTTTGAACTGGACCGTTTCAGACGAAGAAGAGGGTGCCCTTTTCGATGTGGAGCCGACCACGGGTACGGCGATCAGTAATCAGGTTCCGTCGGTGGTAACGTTCACCCCAGATCGCAGCGTTGCGCCGGGAACATACCGATCGGTTTTCCTGTTCGTGTATGACTTTGGTGCGCTCGGCTTCGAATTCGACGGCAACCCGATCACCTTCCTCTACGAAGTCACGGAACCGGTGGCGGCCGTCAGCACAACTACCCTTGATTTTGGCAGTGATGAACTCGAGTTGCCCTTGACCGTGCGCAATGATGGGCAAAGCTACCTTGATTGGAGTGTCGATAGTGCACTGGTGCCTTTCTACCTTTCCTTGTCGCGCACGAGCGCTTTCATCGGGCCCGAGGACAGTTCGACAACCTTGGTGAGTGTGGATAGAGACCGATTGTCAGCCGGTTCGTACAGCGGCACATTCGATATCGAGTTCGATGCTGAAGTATCCGTGCCCCCCATCACTGTGACCTATGCCGTTCAAGTGCCATAGCGCGGACCGGCGCAAAGCCGGGTGACAGGGCTGTGCGGAATCAAGGGGCGGGTGCGTGCGTGTCGCTCTGGAATGTGCGGCGCGTACGACTTGTTTTTTCTGGTAAAGGGCATTAGACTGCCCTCCCGCGCAACCCACACTGGTGAGACGCATTATGTACAGTACGCTCCTTCTAAATATCGCCGCGGCCACCGTCGCGGTTACCGTTATCCTTGCCGTGTGGAGCGTGGTGCATCTTTTTGCGCGTAAGCGCATCGGCGAGCGGAAGCTGGGATGCCGTGGCGGCAGCACGGATGCACAAGGGAATTATCGTTGCTGCAAAGGCGATGGTTCGCTGTGCGATTCCAAAGCCGTTGAGGAGTAACAGGCGCACGAGGGCAGAGGGGTAGTTGCTGTTTCTGCGCTCTGAGGCAGCGTAACCTCCGCCTTTTTCTGGTCTCAGACAGCGTTTGCCCAACCCGTCCTTCCCGCCCGCCACGCCGGCAATTCCTGGTTGTTGCCCTCCTGCGATCGCATTGTCAAGGGCTGGTCCTTCGTTCAGAAAATGAGCCTCCCATTCAGGGCTTGATTTTAGCGGGCAAGCTTTGTACTGTTTCTCGGCAATCAGTCTGTGTTGGCCGTGGTGTCCACAGGTTATGGGAAGAGGAAGTGCAATAGAAGGATGGTTGCCGAATGCCGGTGAAGTATGAATGCCCAAAGTGTGGAAGGCGTTTTGCAGAATGGGGCGCTGAGAAGCTTGGCTTCAAGTGCCCCCACGACGAGCGTTGCCCTGCGAGCGCGCTCGGTGAAGATATCCGGTTAACGCGCGTTGGTACGCCGGAAAAGACGTCCCAACCCGCGCCATCGCTACGGCGGCAGCCGAAGGCGCCGCCAGCGCCCGAAGCCGAAGCGCGGGAAGAGCCGGACCCGGATGATGAGCCTGTCGAGGGCGAGGTGTTGGAGGACGACGAGGGGGGGGAAGTGGAGGAGGATTTAGACGCCAGCGGCGGCGATGAGAAAGAGGAGGCGGTGGAGGATGACGACAGCGGGAAACTGGAAGCCCCCCTCAAATTGGGTAACCCAAAAGACGCGGACCTCGAACTGGACGGGCATGCCTGAGGCTGAACGCGCGTTCGAAGTCACGAATGGCGCGCGAAGTCTCAGGGTGCTTTGGGCCGGGCGCACGCAGGGGGGGGAGTCTACAGCCACTGGCTAGGGACTATTCTCCGGTTCGCCGTCGGCCCTTTCGTCTTGTTCGGGGGCCTCGGGTTCATCACCCTCGCTGGCGTGGGTGAGCACAATCTCATCAAAATGATAGCTCACCGCCAACAAGGGAAAATCCTTGAGAAGGTGTTCGCTCAACACCTGAAACAAGGAGCGGTTTGCAGGGATTTCTGTTGTCCAACGCCGTTGCCGAGCGGGAATATCCTGCACCGCCTCGCTCACGCTCAGTGGAACCTGTGCGCGCTGGCCAAACGCGATCACGCGCTGGACAAAGTCCTCGTCTTCCACACGTATGGGTTCGTCGGACAGCGGTTTCTGCAAGCGACGATTCAGGGCGGGGGCCAGTTTTTCGCCGTGCAGCAGCTTTTCGTTCGTGGCCTCGCGCCCTTCCGTTTCTGAGCTGCGCGATCCACCGGTGTCGTCGTATTCGATGGAAACGATCTGGCTGCGCGGCAGGCGCAACTTGATGCCGCTTGCTGTCAGCCGGACCTGCACATGGGTAGTGCCTTGGTTGATGACCTGGAAGCCTTCGAGCTTGCGTCCGTTGCGCAGGTGAATCACATCGCCCTTCGGCGTTTCGGCGGCGGTCTCCTCCGGGGCGGGCGCATCTGGTGAGGGCTCTTCCTGTGCAAGAGCGAAAGCTGGCATCAGTAAGACGAGCACCAGGAGCCCTGTATTGACGCACACTCGTATCATAGATGTCGCTCCCAAGCAATGTGTATTCTAAGCCGGGCTCCGCACCAAGTCAAGCTGGCGGCGCGGATGGCCGGTGCAGCCGCCAGGATGGACTCCGATGAAGCATACTTTGACACGCGCATACAACGCCTGTGGGAGAAGTGCAGGATGACGCAAGCGATTGTGGCAACGACAGATGGCGAACTAGGGGCCGTGCTGGTGGCGGAGCTGGAAGGAGAGGGCTTCGACGTGACTTGGGCCTCGAACGGGGCAGAGGCGGTTGAATTGGCGAGTCAAGGCGCCTCGATATTGTTTTTGGGGGTGGACTTGCCGGTTTTTGATGGTTTGGAGGTGGCCGCACAGCTCCGGGCCGATCCTGATATTCCGCGCGAATTCCCGATCGTGCTGCTTGCCGCACGCGATATCGAGCCGCACGCCATAGACGCGGCCGGGGTGAATGCGGTACTGCCTGATGCGCACACGGCGCAGGATGTGCGGGAACTCGTGTCCCGGCATCTCTACCCCTCCTGAGGCATGAGCGCGCTAGGGCGATTCAGGGGCCTCGGGCAAGGAAGCCAAGGCACGGCCAATACGGATGCGCACTTCTTCAATGCCCGAAGCGAGGGCATCGAGGGCGTCCGTCGTGGGTTCGGGGCCATACAATTGCAGGTTCACAAGCTGGCGTGCGTCTTCGGCAGCGAGGCGCTTGTCCTGCACAGCGTCTTCGAGCGCGGCGAGGTAGCCATAGTCTTCCATCCCATCACGCAGCCGCATGAGGCGTAGGGCGGGGAGGGGCACGTTCGGACCGGGGTACAACAGGGCCGCTTCCGGATAGGGTGAGGCAGGCCACGGGTCGGTAGGGGGGACCTCCCCGGGTTGCCAATGCTGAGGCCATTGCGTAAGCCCTGGCAACAAAAAACCTGTGAGGCCGCGGGCATAGCAGACCCAGGGCAACAGGCGCAATTCAGCGGGATGCGCACCCGGCGCAGGCGAGGGAAAGGTGTCCGGCGTAAGGTGCAGCCACGGCTTCACGGACGGTATGGCCGCCGGTTCCATGTGCTCGGGCTCTTCGTGAAGCAGAACCTCGGCGATTCCGTGCTGATCCTCCTGCGACTTGGCCACAATTATGCGCAAAGCGCGCAGGGTCTTCTCGTATTTGAGCGTTCCTTTCGACACGCCGTGCGCGAAGGGCCCATTGACTGCGCGGTGCTTCCATGCAACAGCCGCAGGGGCGAAGGCTTGCGCATCGTAACTTGTTTCCACGCCCAGGTTTTCCTCGGGCTCCGAACCCGACCAGATGACAGTGACATGTTTCACCGGGCGGGGAGCGTCGAAGGCTAGTTGAAGCCAGGGGGCGGGCGCGCCTTTCGCGGCCTTCCCGGGCCGCCACACGGAAGCCAGGGCGCCATCGCCGGCATCTTGTGGTTGTGTCGCAATACCCGTAGCGGGTTGAACGCCGGACGAGGAAGCGGTCAGGTGCGCATCGAGTGGCTGAAACTCCACCATGGACGTGCCCTCGGTCATGTGCTGCACAATTTCCGGGGACAGTTCGGGCAGCGGGGCGGCCCACCAGTCTGTGAAGCGTTCCCAATAGGGGTGGGGCGACAAGACGAGCAGCCGCGGCAGGCCTTTACTGGCGCGCCAGACCTGGAAGTACAGTGCCCGGGCAGGCTGCCACATGTGGCGTGGGGGCGTCGGCATGACGGCGGCATAGGCCCGATCCCGCCAGTCATGGCTGCCGAGCCAGTCCAGCATATCATCGAGGTAAACATGCAACGGATCGTGGTTGTCGCCGGGCAAGGGAGGCGGGAACAGGTGGACCGCGCGGCCGTGCGCCATGATGTCGACCGCGGCCATATCCGCGGCGTCGACGGCATAGACCAAGTGTTCCTTGAAGGCCGTGGCGTCGGCGATCTCCGTCTCGTTCATCGTGACCAGGTCGTCACCCATCCACACAGGAAATGAAAGACGCCACGGCGCCAGGGCGTCATACACCGGCCGCCAGTGTTCGAGGCTGCGGTTGTCGATAGCATAGGTGCGCCGGATCGATTCCCGGTCGAGCGGGGCCACTCCCCGCAACTGCGGTTTGGCCGGTAAGGTGAAATCGAACACCTCGAGGGTTACATCGAGGGAGCGGGTGTGCCTGTTCTCACTATGCAGCTTGATTGTGCCGCTATAGCCACCGGGCGGGGTGTCATCGGGCACCCGATAATCAACGGAGTACACCGCCGTCTCGTCTTTGTCGAGGTTCGTGGCCGCTACGGGATGCAGCACATCCATTATCTGGGCAACATCCGGCAGCGTGCGCGCGGTCCGTTGCGACAGCGCCGCCGGACCGACGCGATAGATCTGTGGCGGGGCGATGGTACCGCCCAAGGGCGAACCTTCCGGCTGCAAGGCCTCGAGTCCGCGGCGGCCCGCCCGTACAAACAGCAACATGCCTTCATGCTCGCCGCGGGCGGCATAGAGTTGGGCGTTTTGGGCGGCCGTGGGGTGGGTGCGGTTCTCGTCCGTGAGCGTGTTCAGCGGGGATGTGGTCCACACCTCCATGGTGCTCACAGCGAGGGCTATGGTGAGTATGGCCCATTGCATGGCGCCATTATGCGTCAGGTGTTGTGGACTGGGCAAACAACGCCGTCAGCGAAACCAGCGGAGCGCAAACCGCGTCATATAATCACTTGAATTCGTGAATAACTGGATTTCAGGTGCGTCTTGTAGGTATACTTACGGCCCGCAAGCATGCGGAAAGCACCCGGTAATGTGGCGTGTTTAGTGGCACCATTGCCATTTAACGATATTTGATGTTCCAGTACAGGAAACCCAAAAGGAGACTCTCTCATGAAGAAATATGCCCTGCTCACATCGCTCGCGCTGGCCGCCCTGCTTACAGTGGGTGTGTCCATAGGCTTTGCCCAGGACGAAGAGGCGGCACCCAAGCCTATCGAGGTCACCGTGGACGGCGTGAATTACTGCCTGCTGTGCGAGTTGTCCGAAGAGGATGTGGCTGACGCCAATAGCACCTATGCCACCATGAATGCGCTCAAGGTGGCGGCCGCCGTCGATGCAGATGGCAACCTCCTGGAAGACCTCGAGGGTAAGACCCTGCATTACCTGCCCACTGAAAGCGCCGAAGCGCTCTTGGCCGGGGAACAGCTTGCCGGCGCCAGTGTGACCATTGTGGCCGACTACTATGCCGACGCTGCGGCCATCAAAGTAAAAAGCTTCGAGGCGGAAGATTCCGGCTGGGACGACCTGCCGGTGGGACAGAAGTCCAACCTCCAAGTGCTCTAAGCGCACCGAAGCGTTTCGCTCTTTGTCTTTCAGGCGGTCCTCCGGCAGTCCGGAGGCCGCCTTTCCTATTTTTGGGGTGCGTACAGAATCAAGAGGGGGCAATGTATAGGTTCGCCTGGCTGCCGGGGCAGCCCAGGCAGGGGATGCGTTTGCCCTCTACCAATTGCTTTTGGAATAGTTAGCAGCGCACCAAGCCAAGGGAGGGGCGACTCATGGTAACGCTGGACTGGATTGTCATCGGGTTGTATGTGTTCGTGCTGCTGGCAGTGGCCATGTGGGTCATCCGTAAGGGGCGCGACACGGCGGACGACTACTTCCTCGCCGGGCGCAATCTCGGCTGGCTCATCGTGGGCGCGTCCATCTTCTCGTCAAACATCGGCTCCGAGCACCTGGTGGGGCTTGCGGGTTCGGGCGCGACGGACGGCGTGGCCATGGCGCATTACGAGTTGCACGCGTGGTGCCTGTTGGTGCTGGGGTGGGTATTGGTGCCGTTCTACATGCGATCCATGGTCTATACCATGCCGGAGTTCCTCGAACGGCGCTTCGATGTCACGGCACGCTATGTGCTCTCGATCATCTCGCTGGTGGCCTATGTGCTTACCAAGATAGCGGTAGGCATTTTCGCCGGCGGCATCGTATTCGCCACGCTCCTGCCGGAGGTACGGGTGAACCTGGGCGGATTCATACTCGACAGTTTCTGGCTAGGCTCGATTTCGGTGATCCTGCTCACAGGACTGTATACCGTAGTGGGGGGATTGCGTGCGGTGGCCTACACGGAAGCGCTGCAGACGCTCGTGCTGATCATTGGTTCGGTGCTGGTGACCATTTTCGGGCTCATCGAGTTAGGCGGCTGGACGACATTGCGCGAACTGGCGGGTTCGGAAATGTTCAACCTGTGGAAGCCGCTCGTGCCGGAGGGGGTCGAGGGAACGTGGGCGCCGGTGATGGAAGAGGGGCGCATGGCGTGGTATTTCAATGGCAACTACCCGTGGCTCGGGATGCTGCTGTGCGCGCCGATTATCGGGCTTTGGTACTGGTGCACGGACCAATACATCGTGCAGCGTACGCTCGGTGCGTCCAATGAGCAGGACGCACGCCGGGGCACGATCTTTGCCGCGTTTCTCAAGCTGTTGCCGGTGTTTATCTTCATCATCCCGGGGATAATATCCTTCGCGCTGGCGAGCAGCGGCAAAGCGCCGGGACTTCGAGAAACGCTTTACACCGGCGACACGCTCGATGCGGACAAGGCGCAGGCGGCCTTTCCGTTGCTCGTGCAGCATGTGTTGCCCGCGGGTGTGCGGGGGATTGTGGTGGCGGGGCTGCTGTCCGCGCTGATGAGTTCGCTGGCGGGGGTGTTCAACGCGAGCTCGACGCTGTTCACCATGGACTTGTACGTCAAGTACCGGCCGGGCGCCTCGCAAAAGCAACTGGTGTGGGTCGGCCGGCTGGCGACCTCGGCCATGGTGGTTGTCGGGCTTGTCTGGGTGCCGGTTATCCAGGGCGCCCACGGCCTCTACCACTACCTGCAGGGGGTGCAGGGCTACCTTGCGCCGCCGATCTTCGTGGTGTTCTTCTTCGGCGTGTTTAATAAGCGGCTCAATGCGAAGGGGTGCCTCGCAGCGTTGATCGCCGGGTTTGCGTTGGGCGTGTTACGCCTGGCAGTGGACACGCCGCTCTCGCTGGGGCTGGCCGGCTTCGAGGACGGATACACAGAAGGCACGTTCTTGTGGATTCTGCACAACATCTACTTCCAGTACTACAGCCTGATCATCTTCGTGATTTCGGCGCTGGTGATGGTTGTGGTGAGCTACCTCACAGCCCCGCCGGATGACGCGAAGATCGCGGGGCTCACCTTTGCTACGGTCACGGACGAGGATCGGGTCATCTCGCGCGCAAGCTGGAACCGCCGCGATGTCATCGCGTCGGTGCTGGTGCTCGTGCTTATCGTCGCGGCGTACCTGTATTTTACGGGATAAGAAAGATTAGCGAGGGGAACCCTTTCTTTGGGAAAAGGAAGGGTTCCCCTCGCGCTCCCTTCCCAAAGAAACCGGTATGGTTCCCCCCGAGCTTCTTCAAATCACCTACCCTTCCAGCCAGTTGCCGATGCCGACGATGATCGTCGAGGCAATGAGGATGGCGATGCCGCCGAGAATCCAGCGTATGGTGCGGTTCGAAGCGCCTTTCCATTCGCGCAGCATGAGCGCCCACAGGTTGCTGAACACAATGATGAACGCCATGTGGAGTGTCCAACTGCTGAAGTCGTAGGCGCCCATGCGCGTTGTGCCCATGCCGTAGAACATGAACTGGAAATACCAGATGATCCCGGCGGCGGCGGAAAGAATGTAGTTGAGCGGGAGGGGCGTGGCGCGGTCGAGATAGTTACCGGCGCTCTTGTTGCGGATATTGAGGAGCACGCACCACACGAGGTTGGTGAGGAAGCCGCCGGCGAAAATCACGATGAACACCGGCGAGTTCACGAACAGCGAAGGCGCGCCTTGGTCCGCCGCGAGTGTGGCGATGGGCTCGCCCGCTTTGATGCCGTAGGCCATGCAGGCACTCATGATGCCGGCGAACAGCGCCACCCACATGCCGCGGGTGAAGTTGAACTCCTTGATCACCGCCTGCTTCGCGTCCTCGGAGAGTTCGCCTTCCTTGTAAATGCCGGCACGTCCGCACACGGCGATGCCGCCCAGACACACGAGAATACCGGCAAGGGTGATCATGCCGGAGGTGGTACTCAAGAGCGCTCCGAAATCGCCGCTGACAATCGGCGGAATAAGCGTGCCGAAGGCGGCGCAGAAACCCAGTGCCACCGCATAGCCCAGCGACATGCCGAGGTAGCGCATCGAGAGACCGAAAGTGAGCCCGCCGACCCCCCACAGCGCGCCAAAAAAGAAGGTCCAGAAAAGGGTCGAAGCGGGCGCCGACGCGATGATCCCCCAAGGGTCAGGCACGGTAAGGAAAGAAACCACCCAGGGGGCAATAATCCAACTGAAGAACCCACCCACGAGCCAGTAGCTCTCCCAGCTCCAACGGCGCACGCCCTTGAAGGGGAGGTAAAAACTCCCGGCGGCCAAGCCGCCCACGGCATGCAGAAAAATGCCCAGAAATGGGTTCGCGTCCATGGTGTTCCCTCTCGTTCAGCTATTGGCAGGTATCTTTTTGATAAAGCCTTTTGGCGTGGGAAGAACTCTCCCTCCCGATTTACCTCACGAAAAGCCATAAGGGTGCCCTGTCGCAAGCTTGAATTGTAGCGGTTTCGGCCGGTGTGTAAAAGTCCGGCATTGTTGCGGCTGAGTGATCCCCAGTTTTTCGTAAGTCCTTGACATGCAAGCATTTATTACTA